>CAUUHH010000001.1:0-107739 GCA_963544995.1 uncultured Alphaproteobacteria bacterium
ATTATCTCTCTTAGATTACAAAATTTAGATTAGAATATTGTAACATATTTTGCAAGCGGAAAGTTTGGAAATTTACATAATTTCCTTGCAAAAAATTATCATTTATTTATAATAAAAAACTGTGCTTTGAGAGAAATAAGTATGAGGAAATTTTTATGTCGGCGGCCGCTATCTATCTATCTATCTATCTATCTAATAAAAAAGTATCTGTCCAGATATAATTATCAGTTTTCTTTTAAAAAGGTTTTATATCAATACAAAGTTTCCTATAAACTTTTTGCACATTTATTTATTATAGTTTCATTTATATTTAATATCTTTGTTTCGGATTATGTTTTTGCAGACAGGGGTAAAAAACGTAAGGGGAAGTCATCTGCATCTAAACGTCGTAGTGCAAACTCATCTCGTAAGTCCGCTTCTAAGAAAAAGTCTAAGTCTTCAAAAAAAGGTAAAACAACAAGACATAGTAGTAATGCTTCGTCTCGTAAATCATCCAAAAAATCTAAATCTGGAGGCTCTAAACGTCGTAGTGCCGGTTCAGCACGTAGAAGTGCGGCAGGAGCAAGTGCAAGACGTAGTATTATTAGTCGTAGGTATAGAGGTGCTGTTAATAATGCTGTTACAGCAGCAGCTTCTAATAACAGTACAGCTGTTGCAAGTGTAAGTGTTAATTGTCCTGTTGGAAGGGTGTTATGGCAGAATCCAGAAGATACCAGGGATGGTATATATTACCTGAATAAGAAAAGACCATGTAGGGCTCCAGAAAATACTGAGGCAGATGAGTGGACTGAAAATAGTGGATATAAAAAACCTGCATTTATTTCTGCAGATGAAGCAAAGTTTTTAAAGTGCAGTGAAGGTTATATGATCTCTAAAAGTAAAGGTTCAGATGGTAGGGTAGTAAGTAGCTGTGTAAGTGTTGATACTTTCTGTCCTTTAAATACTTTAATACAAAAAAGTGGTAAACAATATATTAATCCAGAAACAGATGAAATATGTAATAAAGTTAAAAATTCTATTATGGTAAAAGCAACTGCAGAAGAAATAGAAAATTCAGGATTAGATATTCCATATGGGAAAGCATACCATGAATATTGTAATGCAGGATATTATTCATCTGAATATAGAGATAGTGGTATATTATTGGAGTGTTTAAAGTGCAAAAAGAATTATACCTCCCCTGTTGGTTCGATTAATGTTAATCAATGTCATTTAGAAGCAAAATGTTCCCCTGGAACTGTTTATCAAGAAAATGAAGGTAATGGAATTCCTTGTGTACCGTGCGAAGCGGGAACTTACTCTGTTGGTGGAGAGGAAGTAAAGTGTAAAATTTGTCCGAAAGGAACCTATTCTGAAAAAGGAGCTTTTGAATGCAAAAAATGTGAAGTAGGAACAT
The DNA here is from genome assembly GCA_963544995.1 of uncultured Alphaproteobacteria bacterium. Lineage (GTDB taxonomy): Bacteria > Pseudomonadota > Alphaproteobacteria > Rs-D84 > CACZYB01 > CACZYB01. The sequence continues at coordinate 1,397 of CAUUHH010000001.1, forward strand.
ATCAAGATTTAGAAGGGCAAGATAAGTGTAAAAGTTGCCCCGATGGTATGACATCAGTGCCAGGTTCCGATGGATTAGATAAATGTGTAAAAACAAATAAGTATTGTAAGGAAGGTGAATACTTTGATAAAAAAACAAATGATTGTATAAGATGTCCATCTGGAACATTTAGTAAAACTGTAGGTATTATTGATGTTGCATCGTGTATACAGTGCCCTATTGGAACCTATTCTGAGATAGAAGGAGCAACCTTTTGCAATAGCTGCCCATCTGGTTATTATTCAGATATAGTTGGTGCGACAAAGTGTAAGAAAATACCTTTTGAAGCAAGTAGAAGTAATATAGATGAAATAAGAGATATAATAAATCCTCTGATTTCGGTAACAGATGTTGATTCATCGTTTTACAATCCAGCGACAACCAATACAACAACATCAAATTCATCGTCATATATGAATCCATTAAGTAGTGTTAATAGCCCTAGTAGCTCTTCATATTCTTCAAGATTAGAAAGTGTTAGTTCAACTAGTAGCTCTTCATATGCCTCTAGATTAGGAAGTGTTGGAGCGCCGCGTTTAGGTAGTAACTCTTATAGTAGTAACAGCTCAGGAGGATCATCACGTAGAAGCGCAGGTAGTAGCTCTAGATCCAGTCGTAGCAGTGGAGGTGGATATGGTGGTGGTGGATCTTCACGCAGAAGCGCAGGTAGTAGCTCTAGATCCAGTCGTAGTGGTGGCGGCGGATATTAGTTTAGTAAATAAAAACTTTTCTATAGTGTAAAGGTATGGTATAATTTTATCGTTATTTTATATTTAAGGGTATTGTTATATATGCCAGTGCAATTTGGTAAAGTTATGCTGTTGTTTAGTAATATATTAAAATTAGCTGTTTCTGCTATACTTTTGATAGTTTCTATTTATTTCTTTTTAACTCTTATTTCATACAGAGAGCTAGATCAAACACTTAGTTCTGTCAGCTCTTTTGATACGAAAAATATTTTTGGAAATTTGGGCGCAAATGTTGCTTACTTATTATTTACATCTTTTGGTATTTATAGTTTTATTTTAATTTATCACTTTTTTATATTTTCAAAATATTTAATAGATAAACACTCTGTTTCGAGACCCATTGAAATAATAATTTTGCATGCGATTGTTGGCATTATTCCAACAACGTTAACTTTAACATATATATCAAGTGTTATTAGTGCAGAATTTTTATCACATTCCGGGTTTGGAGGAATGCTTGGGATTGAAGTTTTATCCTATATAAATACTGTATTAGATTATTTTCATATTCCTGAAATATTTCATATCTTTATATTTATAATAATAGCAACTGTTAGTTTTATTTCTTTGTATAAATCAATGGATTTTCAGATGCAAGATTTAATAAAAATGAAAAATATTTTTAAATCTGTAATGAATTTTATAATAATTTCTATTAAATCAATTTTCAAAAAAAGACAGAAAACTGTTTATATTGATGATAATGGAGAAAAAATTGAAATTCCGATAAAAAGAAGAACTAAACCAGCGGTGTATTATATAAAATCTGTAATTAAAAGCTTTAATAAAATTGCAAAATGGATAAATTGTTTGATTACAAGAAAAATTAAACCAGATAATATTGAAAAGCAAAATTTTATAGATCCGTTTTCTATCCCTGATAATTTTGTTAATCAGAATAAAGAAGAAATAATTAATAAAGACCCAACTTGTAATAGCAGTGAAAATATACCTATAGTTAAGGATGATTTAAATGCCAAAGAAAAAGTAAATAATGACCCAATGAAAATTATTGATAAACCGTATTTATTACCATCCGTAGATTTATTACAAAAAATGAAAGTTGAAAAATTAGATGTTTTAAATATGGAAACCAATAGACAAAAGGCAATTATGCTGGAAAATGCCCTTATGGAATATGGTTTATCAGGTAAAATTACTGATATAAAGGCAGGTCCAGTTATAACTTTATTTGAAATGGAACCTGGTGAAGGAATAAAAATATCACAAATTAAAAACCTGAATGAGGATATTGCAAGGAAGCTGGAAACTTTATCTGTTAGAATTTCTGTAATTGCAGGAACCAATAAAATTGGTTTGGAACTTCCTAATACTAAAAGACAATTAGTCGGTCTTCGCAGCCAATTGGAAAGTAGTATATTTACAGAAACAGAACACAGGTTACCAATATCACTTGGAGCAAGTATAAATGGGACGCCTGTATTTGTTGATTTGTCCACTATGCCTCATTTACTTATTGCAGGAACAACAGGCAGTGGTAAATCCGTTGGTGTTAATGGAATGATTTTATCATTAATTTATAAATATACACCTGATGAATGTAAATTCATAATGATAGATCCAAAAATGGTGGAATTTTCTGGATATGAGGATATCCCTCATTTATTACTGCCTATTGTTATAGATACTCCACGTGCAATTGCTGCATTGAAATGGGTAGCAGCAGAAATGGATGACAGATATTTAAATATGCGTTCTATTGGTGTTAAAGATATAGTAAGTTTTAATAAAAAAGTAGAAGAAATAGAAAATAAAACAATTACAAGAAAAGTTGATACAGGATTTGATCCACAGACAGGAGAAATAATTTCAGAAGATAAAAAAATAACATTAAAAAAATTACCATATATAGTTGTTGTAGTTGATGAATTGGCAGATTTAATGCAAGTTGCAAAAAAAGAAGTAGAAGGAACCATTGCGAGATTGGCCGCAAAGGCAAGAGCCGCAGGTATACACCTGATCTTTTCAACACAAAGGCCATCTGTTGATGTGATAACAGGAACAATAAAATCCAACTTTCCTATAAGAATAAGTTATCAAGTAGCATCAGGTCAAGACAGCAGAACCATACTGGATGAATATGGTGCAGAATTAATGCTTGGTAAAGGTGATATGCTGTATAGATCAACAGGTGGACATACAGTTAGAATACATGGTGCCTTTGTAAGTGAAGCAGAAATTGAAAAAGTAGTGAATTTTATTAAAGCACAAAGAAAACCAGAATATGTAGAATTAAAAATAGAACCTGTTTCTGAAATGGGACAAAATAACCCAATGACAGAAGTAGATAAACTGGCATTAAGAGAAGCAAAAAATGATGATTTATATAACAAAGCATTGGAAATAATATTTACCACAAAAAAGACTAGCATTTCATTTTTACAAAGACAACTGGGTATAGGTTATAATAAATCAGCAAATTTAATAGAAAAAATGGAAAGAGAAGGAATACTGTCAGCACCAGATTCAACCGGTAAAAGAAGTATATTACATGCTCCTGTTTCTATATAGTAACTAAACTTTTATTGCTTTGAAACTTTCTTTTTTAAGTAAATTGTTCGGATAAATATTACCATAACAGATATTGAAATAAATGCATCTGCAACATTGAATGCTGGCCAATGATATTTATCAATGTGAAAATCCAAGAAATCTATTACTGCTCCATATCTGGCACGATCAAATATATTGCCAAGGGCGCCGCCTATTATCATGCTGTAACAGATTTTATAATATTTATCTGTTTCTTTTTTCATTAAACTTACTACATAAATTGTAATCAAAATAGAAATTGTTAATAAACCAATTCTGTTTATAATACTGTTACTCGAAAACATAGAAAAGCTGACCCCATTATTCCATACCAAAACTAAATTAAAAAATGATGTTGGTGATGTAAACATTGCATAAGATGGATAAAGATTTTTATAGTAACCAAATAAAGAAAGAGAAAATGGCAATTTTATTAAAACCAAAGTTTTAGATATAAAATCCAATAAAAATATAACAGCAGCTGGTACAACCATAAATTTTACATTATCAGAAAAAATTTTATTTATTTTTTTTAACAACATTTTAAACAAAATCATTATTTTTTATCCTTATATGGATTTTTTTGAGTTTTTACCTTTAATCTTATTGCAATTTTATCGAACCCAAATTCTTCCCCAAGTGAATTAATAAGATATCTAGTATAATTATCAGGAAGTATTGACGCCCCACCAACAAACATGGTAAAAGTAGGCGGTCTTGTCGCACTTTGTGTAATATATTTTATATTCATAGGTCTTTTTAATCTTGAAAGAGGTGGAGGATTTTTCTTTATAACCTGTAAAAGCCATTTATTCAATTTTCCAGTGGTTATCCTTTGCTTACGAAGGTCATATAATTCAAAAACTTCACGCATCATATCATCTGTACCCTTATTTTTAAGGGCAGATACTGTTATAATAGGAATATTTTTTACCTGATAAAATGAATAGGAAAGTTTATCTTTTATTTCATTTTTTAATTCTCGTTTATTTTTAACTAAATCCCACTTATTTAATAAGAAAATCAGTCCTTTACCTTCGCTGACCGCATAGCTTCCTATAGTCAAGTCCTGTTTATCAAGACCGGTCGTTGCATCAATTACTATTACACATACATCAGAATTTTTAATGGTTTCTATGGATCTGGCTGTTGAAAGACGTTCAAGCTCTTCATATATTTTTGCTTTTTTACGAAGACCTGCTGTATCAATTAATTTTACATCGCGCCCCTTATATGTAAAATCGGTATCTATTGCATCACGGGTTAAGCCAGCCTCATCTCCAGTTAACATCCTATTTTCACCAAGTAATGAATTTACAAGAGTAGATTTGCCAACATTAGGGCGGCCAATTATTGCAATACGAACACGAAAATCTGTTTCTTCTTCGTCAGTATTTTCATTTTCTGTATCATCATCCAATATTTCAATCATATCAGATAAATCATCTGCAGTCGTTTCAGATTCAGAAATATCATTGTTATTTTGATTTAATTGTAATTTTTCTAAATCTAAAATAGCTTTATGTATTGTATCTATTAAATTTACCATACCCTGGCCATGTTCTGCAGAAATAGGAAGAGGCCTGTCAAAACCAAGTTTATAAAAATCACCAATATTATTTTTGAAATTATTCAAATTTTCGCTTTTGTTAACCAATAATATTACTTTTTTATTATATTTTTTTACTATGCGAGCAAATTCTATATCCTCTGGAATTACTGAATTTTGAGCCTCTATCATAAATAAAATAATATCTGCTGTTTTTATTGCTGTTAAGGTTTTATCAGTCATACGGCCAGCAACTGTTTTTATATCTGCCTTTTCCAGTCCAGCAGTATCAAGTAATTTAAATGAAAAACCAGCATAGGTATCTACACGATATTCCTTTATATCGCGAGTAGTGCCACTGGAATTATGGACTATTGCTAGATTTCGTTTTACCAACCGGTTAAACAAAGTGGATTTACCGACATTGGGGCGACCTATAATTGCAACTTTAAACATAAGATTACATTAACCTAAAATTTCATTTCATGTTCGAAGGATTGTATTTTATAGTAAAAAAAAATGCAACTTGTGATTTTATTTACTGGAACTAGTAAAAAAATTTTGTTAAACTTTGTATATAAATTTTAATAGGAGGGGTAAATGTCACTTAAAAAAAATAAACCTAAATCATCACCTAAAAAAGATGAAATTTTAAAAGCTGTACAAAAAGGAGTTAAAACTGTAAAGAAAACTACTGCTAAAATTAAATCGGTGAAACCAGAAGTTGTAAAACAAGCAAAAGAATACATAAAAGAGACAGAAAAAAAAGTTAAAAAATTTAGTTTTAAAAAATTTGTTTCTGATTTGTATAACATAATGTTAAATCCAGTAAAATCATTTCAATCAATAAAGCAAGATGGTAATTACAAAGATGCAATTGCAAACATATTTTTGTATGGCATTATTACTGCTGGTATTAAAATCTTGTTTAGTATATCATCGATAACAATACCAGGAGTAGTGATAAGTTTATTAATCATGCCTATTTATGTTTTGTTTTTTGCATTTGCAATTTCAGGAATATTGTTATTATTTTCATATTTTACAAAAGGAAATATGAATTTTGAAGTGGCATTGAAATCTGTTTCTATTGCTATTTTTATGTATCCTATGTCATATGCTGCGTATAAATTATCATTTACATTCTTTATATTAGTAATTTTAAGTGTATTATTAGATTTGTATGTGATATTTTTGATTTATACTGCAACGACAACCTCTTTGAATAGTGATCTAAAAATTGGCAATATTGTCCTTGGTATTTTTGCAATTTTGATAGTTACATTGAATTTTCACCCTAATAATACAGCATATTTGGCACTTAAAAACTTTAAAGTTGCGTATAATCATGAAATAAGTAAAATTATGAAAATAAATGTTGACGGAAATAAAGTAAAATGGTATAATGGCGTTGGTAAAACTGAAAAGGTTAACCAACAAATAGAAAAGTAATTTTGTATTTTTTCTCCTTGTTTATGGACCCTTTTTAAAGGGTCTTTTTTTGTTTTATGAAATTAATTTTCTATTACAATATAAATAAGAGGCTGTTTGTAGCCTCTTTTTTAATATATTATCAAAATTATATTTGTTTAAGATTTTCTGCAGATGTTCTGCCGTCTTTTGATGATTTTAATTCATATTCCAATCTGGTTCCCTCATTTACATAGATACCAGAAGCTTTTACTGCATTAATATGTAAAAAAACATCATTACCAGGTTCATCTGGTTCTATAAATCCGTAACCTTTTTTTGAATTAAACCATTTAACAGTGCCCTTCATTTAAAATCCTTTGCTGTTATTATTTTTGTAATAAGGGTAAAATAAATTTAATGACAAAATAATATAAAATCCGTATTACATGTTTGATTATAAATTATCAGAAAACTTATTACAATATATATTATTTCTGGCATTTTATACTTGTATTTAGTCTTGTAAAATAGTATCTTTCGTTAAATCAAAAGAAAGGATGTGTCACATGAAATTATTTTTATATAGATTAGTTATGTTTTTATCAAAACCACTTATTGGAATTGTATTGGCGTATAGGCGTAAAAAAGGTCTTGAGATAAATGATCCTAAAAGAGCTCTTGAACGTTTTGGTATTGCATCAGTAAAACGGCCTGAGGGCAAGGTAGTATGGTTTAATGCAGCAAGTGTTGGCGAAAGCAATTCTATACTTCCAATAGTGGATGAAATACAAAAAATGTATCCAGATGTTTTTGTCGTTGTTACAACATCGTCATTAACAGGGGGACAAAATATGGAAAAAAAATTACATGGGAAAAATGCTGTACATCAATTTTTGCCAGTTGATAGACGTGCATATGTAGATAGATTTTTTAATTATTGGAAACCATCAATGGGATTTTTTGTTGATAGTGATTTTTGGCCTAATTTAATACTTAGTGCAGCAGCCCATTCTGTTACATTGGTTTTATTGAATGGAAGAATTTCAAATAAATCGTTTAAGAAGTATGTAAAAAATTTAAATTTTATAAGACCGTTAATGCAAAAATTTAAATTTGGATTTGGAAAATCAGACGAAGATAGGGCAAGACTTTTTTATATGGGAATAGATAATCCTGTTTGTGTTGGAAATTTAAAGTATGCGGTTGCTCCATTATCATATGATGAGGGAGAATTATTTAAACTGAAAAAAGAGATAGGAGATAGAAAAGTATTTGTAGTTTCCAGCACACACGAAGGGGAAGAAGAGTTATGTCTTGATGCATTTAAAATAGTAAAGGAACAATTCAAAGATAGTCTTATGATAATTGCACCTCGTCACCCAGCAAGGGGAGAAGAGGTAGCTAATCTTTGTAAAAATGCAGGATTTAAATCAGCCCTTCGTAGTAAAGGTGAAAAAATTTCTTTGGAAACAGATGTATATGTTGCAAATACCATGGGTGAAATGGGATTATTTTACAGTATTGCAGGCATTTCATTTGTTGGAGGATCATTAATAAAATGGGGTGGTCATAATCCTATGGAACCAGCTAGGTTAAAAAATGTAGTGATTTCTGGTCCGTATGTTCATAATTTTACAGAAACATTTGATATATTAACTCATGAAAATGCAATAATTATGGTAAAAGATAAAATAGAGTTGGGACATAAATTAGTAGAATTGTTTAATGATACTGCTATGCAAAATAAGTATGTTGATAAGGCATATAAAGTTGCAGAGAGAGAAGCTTCTGTCCTTGGTAGGGCGATGACTGCATTAGAGCCGTTATTAAAAAAAGTATTAGGTTAATTTAATAGGTAAGTTTATAACTTACCTTTATTTATTTGTGTAGTTTTATGGATTGGTAATGAAAAATAAAGTTATTTATGAATGTCAGAATTGTGGTGCGAAATATCCGAAATGGATAGGTAAATGTTTGTCATGTAATTCATGGAATTGCATAGTTGAAACACGTGAAATGGATAATGTTCCAACGGGTCTGTCAAATACCCCTGGTATAAAATTAGAATTTCAAAATTTAAGTGGTAAAACAACAGATTATGAAAGAAGTAAATGTGGTATTGAAGAATTAGATAGGGTTTTAGGGGGAGGATTGGTTGCAGGAGGAGTAATACTTGTTGGAGGAGATCCAGGTATAGGTAAGTCCACCATATTATTACAAGCCGCAGCAAATATCGCAAATAATGGGAAAAATGTATATTATTTAACTGGTGAAGAATCTGTTTCTCAGGTAAAAATGAGGGCGTCCAGGCTTGGTTTATCATCTGCACCTGTAAATTTGGCAGCGAATTCTAATATCCGAGATATTATTACTAGCTTAAAAGAACATAACGATGCTGCGGTAGTGATTATAGACTCTATTCAAACAATGTTTATTGATGAAATAGAATCGGCCCCAGGAACCGTATCTCAGGTAAGGGCCTGTGCTAATGAATTGATACGTATTGCAAAACAGAAAAATTTTACTCTATTTTTAATAGGACATATTACAAAGGAAGGTTCAATTGCTGGACCAAGAGTGTTGGAACATATGGTAGATACAGTTTTGTATTTTGAAGGAGACAGAGGCCATAATTTCAGAATACTTAGATCCGTTAAAAACAGATTTGGTGGTACAGATGAAATAGGTGTTTTTGAAATGAGTGAAACGGGCCTTAAAGAAGTAAAAAATCCATCAGCCTTGTTTTTAGCAGAAAGAAGAGGAAATATTTCTGGAAATGCCGTATTTTCTGGAATAGAAGGCAATAGGCCAATATTACTGGAAATACAGGCATTGGTATCTACGTCAAATTATGGTAGTGCCAAAAGATCAGTTGTAGGGTATGATAGTGCAAGATTATCTATGATTACAGCAGTATTAGATGCGAGAGGGCACCAAGAGTTTTATGCAAATGATATATTTTTAAATGTTACAGGTGGCCTTAAAATTTCGGAACCGGCATCTGATCTTGCAGTGGCAGCCGCAATAATGTCAGCAAAAAATAATGTACCCGCGCCACCAGATATGGCAATATTCGGAGAAATAGGTTTATCAGGAGAAATCAGAGGGGTAAGCTTTACAGAGCAAAGGATAAAAGAAGCAATAAAACTTGGTTTTAAAAAAATACTATTACCAAAAACTACAAAAAAGAAATATACTGCCCCAGATGGAATTAAAATACATGAAATAGGTCACATAGCCGATCTGATACAAATGTTTCATAAATAATTTTAAAATTTACAATGTTGTAAATTCTTTATTTTCTTAGTATTTAAGATGCATTATATAGACAGAATAATAGATATTTTGTTTTATGCGTCTATAATGGATAAGTTTTCAAAAAAAATTAATATTTATTTAGATTTTTGTTATTGACTTAATTTAAAATAGTGCTTAAATGTGTCATATAAGTTATTTGATAACTTGTAAGTAAATAATAATAAAGAACTTAAAGAAAGGAAACTACTATGAAAAAAGTATCTTTACTTGCTGTGATGTTGGTTGCTGGTGTTAATGCCGATGCTATGGTATCACAATATGCTTCTACAAAGGTTGGTTTTACTCAATCTAATACTGCTTCTCAAGTAAAAGGCATGAAAGACACAAAGACAAACAGACCAGCTGCTAATTTCAGTGTTGGTTATGGTTTAAAACTTGATGATGCTGTAAGAACAGATGTTGAATTTACATATAATACAAGAGCACATAAAGATGCTTCTAGAACATTTAATAAATCATTAATGGTTAATGGTTATTATGATTTTGCAATAATGGGTTCAAAATTTACACCATATGCACAAGTAGGTCTTGGATTTGCGAATGTAAAAGATGAAGTATCAGGAATTGCTAGCAGCAAACTTATAAAGAATAAATTTGCATGGCAAGTAGGAACAGGTGTAGGTTATGAAGTAGCACCAATGGTTACTGTTGATGCAGGATATAGATTTGCAAGCTTTGGAAAATCAAAGATAGATGCAAATACAAAAGTAAGACATAGAACTCATTCTTTCACAGTAGGTGCAAGATTTGGATTCTAGTTTAACCTTTTTGTGTTAAATGTTTTAAAAGGACCTAAACAGGTCCTTTTTTTATTATGGTGGAGGTGGGTTTTATATGGTAAGAAAATATTGTATAAGAATATATTATTAATAATAAAAATACCCTGATGTTTTTTGTAAATATTCATCAGGGTTTGGTAATTTATAATATCATTACCTATCTTTTAGGTTTTCGTGGAATTGCATTAGAGCCGGTTTTCACTCCAAATGCACCATCAACCGTCATTTTATTATATTTATTATCGGTGTTGTTGCCTATGTTATTGGTTTCTACTTTAAACACTCCCACTGCTTCGGTTGGTGAGCCGGAATTTCTACCGAACATTTGTCCCTTTATACTGCCTGTATGGTCATCGGTTGCACCAAATGAAAACCTGTTATCCTTAGGAATAGATCTGCCTTGGTGAAGGAGTTCAGGTTTATCATTGGATGTAAAACCGTTTTTGTTTGTGACATCTATGTCTTTATACTTAAAGCCATACCAGTTTTTATAATCCAATGTTACATTACCCTTTCCTGTTTTATTGCTTACCGTTAGGGTTGCAGTTCCATTAAAATCCTTTGTCAATTTACCGTTTCCAGTTGTTTCATGCAAGGTTGCAACAGCCATGGTATTTCCGGTAAACCTAGTTTCTTTTTCAATACCTGCGTTATCATCCTTTGCAAAGCCCTGTTTATATTTGTCGGCACCACCAGCAAATGCATAGTTATTTTCGTTGGATTTTTCGCCTATTGTGCCGTCCTTTGTTAATTTTTCAATTAAGCTTTTATCACCACTGTATTTTATGGATTCTTTTACCTTCCATATACCGAAATCGGAATAAGTAAGACCTGTTGTTGGGGCACCTATTTTAACAGTGTCTGTTACAACAGTTTCTTTCTTTATATTAAGGTTACCACCTGATTTTTGCATTATAGATTTTAAAGTTTTTAAATTATTTTTATCTGCTTCACTTAGATTTTGAAATTCAGTGGTTGTAATATCGCTAGTAATATCACTGCCCAAAATCTTTTTTAGTTCCTGTTTTTCATTATCAGATAATTTTTTTGCCTCAAATTTTGCAATTAAAGCAGCCAATTTTTGCCTACGCGCTGTATATTCTATTGTGTTTCCAATACCTCCATTATTTAAATATTCATTAGATTTGGTCATAAAATTATGGGCATAAACCTCGGTTTTTGTTTCATCCGCCCTGTTCCCGGTGTAGGCAAAAATATTATCCTTACCCTTTTTAAAATCTTTGTGTGACAATTTTAATTGAGTAGCATGTTTACCAGCCCCACTGCCAGCTGTAGTTTCGTTAAGTATTAAATTATAACTAGTAGATTGTTCATCATAAACAAGTTTTGCAACACTGGTTGCACCCTCGTCTGCAAAAGATACAAAGGAATAAGTTAAACCTTTATCCGCAGTAGGTACAGTAGCGTAATTTTTATGTGCATTTGCATTTGTTAAAGCCTTTAGCAACTTTTCCTGCTTTTTAAGTATATCTATTTGAGAAGAAAAAGATGCAGGTAGGTCATCACCCTTATAGGTAGGATCAACCAATTTATATTTTGCAAGTAATTCTGCCTTTATAAGGTCAATTATCCTTTTCTGTTCAGTAATTTTACCGTTTAAACCAGTCCTTAATTCATCATAGGTAACTGGGTCATCTTTACCTTTTCCAATTTTATTCTTTAAATTACTTATATAAGTTTCCTCTATTTTCTTTACATAATTAGATGAGGACAGACCAGAACGTTTAACCCTATTGGCATCAGGAATTAATTTTTTAAGTTTTGCAAGGTCTTCTAAATACTTTGCATATTCATCGTCGTTTCCAAAATTACTACGAGTTTTTGGGATAAGGCAATTTTGAAGGTTGTTCAGATCATTTTTTGCAGTGGTATAACCAGAGTCTTTTCCAGAACCAGGATAGGTTTTTGGTGTACCGCCATCTGTGTAGGCACCGGTTTTATAACTTTGTAAAAGATTAGTAATTGCAGGAAGCTTTGTTTCAATATCGTGTTGTTTTTTTAATAATTCTGCCCTTTGTTTAATTTTTGCAAGGTCAGTTGCTCCATTTGCGGTAAAATCACGATCACCCAATTTTTTATTAATAATATCAACGACATTTGTAAGTAATTTGGGATTATGAGTAGTATCATATTCAGCAAGCATTTCATTTATTTCTTTGCTGTATTTATATTTATCGAGTAATTCAACTGCAGATTTAAGGTTTTCAGATTTTATTGCATCCTTGTCCTTATCCTTTTTTGGAAGTGAAGAATTATAGGAGTTGAACGCCTTTTCAATCAAAGATTTATTAGACGCAACCACATCGGAAATTTGATTTTTTATGTTAGATAAATTTTTTAAAGAAGAACCAGTACGTCCACCACTAGAACCATCATTATCAGCGGGATTTTTAGACCTTCTTTTTTTTTTGTCTAAATCCTTTCCTCTTTCACTAGGAGAAAGTGCAGCACAGCTGGTTAAAAATAGAGATGCTAATAATAGACTGGTACTAAATTTTCTTGTATACATAATATTCTTCCTTATTTCCTTTTAGAAAGATATCATAAATTTCAAACTCTTGCAAGAAAATTTAAGCAAAAAAAATCCACAAAGTCAGGAGAGAGAGAAAATAAGGAGGGAAGACTTTGTGGAAAAAGCTGATCCGTAGATCAGATTTGCCGAAATGAGGGGTTCGTATCGGCAAATTTCGTTTTATAACTAGAGGAATTAAACCCCCTTAATCATAAATCGCCCTTTATTATACAAACGCGACTTTATTTGTCAATTATTTTTTTCGATAAAAATTTTATTTGTACAAAATTATTATTAAAATTTTAATTATATTTAAATTTAGCTGAAAAACTTATTGGGACTATAAGAATGTATTATCATAAACATTGCTATTATCCACATAATTACAAATAAATCGTGAGAAAGCATTTTTTAACTCCTTTGCAATCTCATTTAAGGCCCAATTTTTCCATTACGAAATCCTGCGCACGAACATAATCAAACTTTCCAGTGTTTAAAAGTGGAGGTTCCGGTGTATACAAGATTTCCTTTGGCATTGCAAGTTTTGGAATTTCCGTACCATCAAACATTTCAAGAAGATCTGATTTGCTTATATCCTTGCAATTAGTAATTAGGACTAGTTGTTCACCCTTTTTATCATCTGGTACAGATATTACTCCATTTATATATTCACCAAATTTTCGTCTAATAATCATTTCAACAGCAAGAAGAGAAACCATTTCGCCCGCAATTTTTGCAAAACGTTTATAGCGACCCTTTAAAAATATAAAACCTTCCTCGTCAACCTCTGCAATATCGCCGGTTGCATACCAACCATCTGAAATTTCGGTTATACCGCCCTTTCCATCCAAATATCCACGCATAATGTTTGGGCCACGAAGCATTAGTTCCCTACCATCCTTTATTCCATCGATTTTACGAAGTTTATATTCCATGCCAGGCATCATACGGCCAACAGAATCTCGTTTTTTATATAATAAATTATTTATGGATATAATAGGGGAACATTCGGTTGCGCCGTACCCCTCTAAAATTCTGATGCCGAATTTATTAAGCCATAGATCCTTTGTTGATTGATTGATTTTTTCTGCCCCAGCCGCAAGGATACGAACAGAATTAAAATCATAAGGAGTTGCATATTTTGCGTAATTTATAAGGAAAGTATCTGTTGCAAAAAATATGGTTGCCTGAACCGAGCTGCAGAATCCTGGTATAACCTTGTAATGAAGAGGACTTGGGTAAGCAGCAATTTTAAAGCCCAAAATCAATGGCATTAAAGTTCCAGCAGTCATACCAAATGAATGAAACATAGGGAGGCAATTTAAGATAATATCACGCTCTATTGTATCAAATTTGGTGGAAATTTGCCATACATTGGAAACTATATTTTTATGGGATAGGACCACTCCCTTTGGCATACCTTCGGTACCACTGGTAAACAATATTACTGCTGGGTCCTCGGGATCGGGATTATCGGATGTCAGTTTATACATAGTTTTTGGGAATAGATATCCCAGAATGCCAGCAAGTTTATCGAAAATACTTAGTTGTTGTTTCATGTCCTCCAAGTATAAGACCTGTATTCCATTTTGGGTTAGGGTTTCCATTAAACCTTCTAGATGAGCACCTTCGACAACCTTGTGTGCGGTGGCAACAACCTTTATCCCTGCTGTTTTACAGCAAGAAACAACTTGCATAGGGCTGCTGGTAAAATTAAGCATAGCAGGAATTTTTCCATATAATTGTAATCCCAAAACAGACATAACACATGCAGATGAAGTTGGAATTACAATACCTATTACCTCGGTATCATCAGAACGGTTAGATAGATAACGCCCCAAAATAAAGCTTTTCATAAACATTTCACGGAAAGTTATAACCTTTCTTGAAATATCCTCTAGCATTTCTTTGTGACCACCAACCAGGTGCATAGTATTTAAAATAGTATCTATTACTGTTTTATTTTTATCAATTGCATCATATTTAAGGTCGGCAAGTATATCATGTAATTTACTGCTGCATTTTTCACGAATGGATTTGAAGGTTTCTGTTTTTTGTTTGGTTTTTGATTTTTTATCTGCGTTATCGTCCTTATCAAAAACTTGTTTATTACTGATATAACTATCATCATCAAGTTTAACCGCCGGATTAAATTTTACTGTAACACGAGGAAAAATATTAAGCCAAGATTTTCTTTTCAATCTGGAATATGCAGAATGTTTTAACCCCAAAATTTGAACAGGAATTACTGGAGCATCAGCCTTTTGCGCCATAAGTGCAGCTGGTTCATAAATTTTCATATTAGAGGTAGAACCAAACATATTAGAATCGGTAAAAATCATACAGGTTTTATCGTGATTTAATTCGTTTACCATAGACTTTATAGAAAGAGGGCTATCAGGATCCAAAAACTTTGAATCGGTTAAAAAAGTAAATATCTTCATCCACCATTTATTTGCAAGTTTATCAGTTATGGAAAAAGTAATTTTTCTGTTTACAAACAATGCAATAACAAGGCCATCAAGGTATGATGTATGATTTGGAATAATTAAAGCCTTGTTTCCAGCCTGTTCTAGGTTTTCGAGGCCTTCTACCTTTATTCGAAATAAAAAAGAAAGAACCTTTTTTAAAAATTTTCGCTTCCTTTCAAAAGATAAAAATTCTTTTGTTTCATTATGTGAGTTTTCTGTATTAATATTAGAAATATTTTCTGTTTCTATATTTTCCATTTTTTAATAATTCCTTAATATATTTATATGAAACATTTTTATAGTTTTTAATTTTACACTTTTTAACTTTGTTAACTGGCATATTATATAATAGGTAAGTTTTAAAAGTCTATCACTTACTTTTTAAAAGTCAAACATATGTTTGAATCGTGCAGGTGGATAGTATATAAGGTTGATAGATGGACGATCCCCCACTCCCGCTAATTATTTACAATTGTTGGTGTGGTAATAGATAAGATTGAGATATGGAAGGCATGATATTGATAATATGATGCTCTGTCTGATACAACTGGATAACATCTAAGATTTAGGCGTGAAGAATAGCTAAAGAATTCAAGGAAACTACTATTATTTTAGGCGGGAGACAAGATACGTGATTGTAAATATATAAGATAAAATATGTAGAATAAGATGGCTATTTGTAAAATAACTGGAAATTATTTTAAAAGATCACGTGGATTTATAGACTTAGTTTTGCGTCTGATTTCGAAATGAAGCTGTGGAGTTGAAACTCTGCCGGTATTACCAAGTGTTGCAATTTTTTCACCGCGTGCGATTTGCTGACCCTTTTTTACCAAAATTGTTTCATTATGTGCGTATACTGTCATAAAGCCCTTGTCATGTTTGATTATTACTAGGTTTCCAAGCCCCTTAAGTTCATTTCCGGCATAAGCAACAATCCCGTTATTTGCAGCAAGAATATCATCTCCCATACGGCCAGAGATATTTATCCCATTATTACGAAGGCCAGAAGTTTTAACATTGTATTCTGAAATTATCCTACCCTTTGCCGGCCACGCAAAAGAACTGGAAGTTAGCGGTTCTGGTTTTACAATTATTCTGTCAACTATCTCTTTTTGCTCGCGTGTTGGGGTTTTATTTTTAGATGGAGTGACAATTTTAACCTTTTTTGCAACCTTTACCGTTGTGATTTCTTTTTTCTGTGGTTTTTGTTTTTCGTTTGTAATAGTAAGAGTTTGTTTTTTATCGCGAACGACATAACTTACCTTAGTTTTTTCAATGGTTTCTATTGCCGCAGGAAGCATTACTTTTTGGCCAATTACCAATTTAAAAGGGGCATCAATTTTATTCAATTTTACAAGAGAATTAAGACTGACATTGTAACGTTTTGAAATGGAATAAACGGTGTCATTCTTATTTACAACATGAAAAGCTGTATTAGGTAAATAAATTTTGTCGCCAATTGCAATTTTAAATGGAGGATTTAAATTATTACGCAAAATTAAATCACGAAGAGGAATATTATTAGATTTTGCAATAGAATAAAGAGTATCTTTTTTATGAACAACTACAAAATCAGTTTTTGGAGTTTCGATAAAAGTTTTATCTTCATTTAAATTATTAATAATAGGAGGCAATTTTGGCTTTGGATTTATAACATTTTCATCCGGAATTTCCAAGAAAGAACCGGTTTTAAGTAAAAATGGAGCCTCTATTTTATTATGCCAAGCAAGATAATATACAGGCACATTATATTGTTTAGCAATGGAATATAGTGTATCTTTTGGGCGGATTTTTACCTTTTTTAAAGGTTTTGGCCCTTCATCATCGGTTATTATATTTTCGTTTGCTTTTTTGCTATTTTTGATTTCTGCTTCATCTGGTTTTGCATCACCCACTATTTCTATTTCATCAACAGGCGTTGTTTGAAGTGCAGATGGAATATATACCTGTTCTGAAATTAAAACTTCCTCACTATTTTCTGATTCTGGAATTTTATTTTGTATAGGAAGTGCCATATCAGGTTTATTAACTTGTCTTTTTTCAGTAAAAATTTTTTGCTGTTGATTTTTCTTTGTACCATCGCCAGTAAGCACAGCTTCATCTGGATCATGATAGTTAGATTGAAGAGATGATAATTCATCGCTGTTTACAGTTGCCGTAAAAGATGATGGTATTTTTGGTCTGTTAGAAAGAGGAGATGGCCTGTTGTCATCATATGAACAATTAGACAATAGGAGCGTTAACACGCAACCAAAAAACACCTTAATATTTGTGAATATATTAAAAGTTCTCTCTCTCATAAACCTATGATACTATATAGATTTAAAAAAATCCATAAAATATATGAAAAAATTTAAGTATATTTATTTGTTATAGTTTTTTGATAAAAATACTGCAATTTCGTACATAATAAGCAAAGGAATTGCAAGAATTATCTGTGAAATTATATCTGGCGGGGTTAATATCGCTGCAAGTATAAATATAAATACTATCATATATTTACGAATGGAAATAAGTTTATCCTTAGATAAAATACCAGTTCTATTTAGAAAAATTAATATTATCGGTGATAAAAATGCAAATCCGAATGTATGAAGCAAAGAGATAGCGGTTTCTATATAATCGCCAATTTTTGCCTGTAATATTGGAGCCGCACTGCGACCACTACCGAAAGAGATAAAAAAATCAAAGACAGATGGCAATACGAATAGGTAACAAAATATAACCCCAAACAAGAAAAAAATTGGTATAGCTATAAAAAATAACAGTGCGGTTTTTTGTTCTTTTTCGTATAGTGCAGGCACAATAAAAAGCCATATTTGAACCATCCAAAATGGAATAGATATAAATAAACTGGCCGATATTACAAGAGATATGGTTGAGGTAAAATCCTCTATCACCTTGGTATAAATAAAATTTGATTGCATGTGTCGCGCGGATAAAACATCAACAAGTGGAGAGGTAATAATATTATAAATTTCGTTTTTAAAACTGTAACAAAAAACAAAACTGAGTAAGAAAAAAATAAATGATATTATTATACGGTGCCGTAACTCGTTTAAGTGTTCAAGCATGGGAAGTTCTGGTAATTCATTTTGTTTATTTTTTTTTGCTTTTGCCAATTTTTATCCTGTAATTTTTAATTTAATTTTTTGTCTTTTTAGATACAGATTTAGAAATAGATTTTTTTGTTTTGCCAGATTTTGGGATTTCAATTTTTGGAATTTTTTTACTAAGATCTGTATCATCATTTAAATCAAAAAAATCTGGTTCATCCGGAATTTCCAATTTCAATTGTTCTATATTATCGTGAAAAGTATCATTAAGAAATACCACATCGTTTTCAATACCGCTTTTTATATAATTCATTTTCATACGAGTATTGTAAATAAAATCCTGAATATAAGCAAAAATCTTTGCCACAAAATTTATAACAGATGGGATATCACGTGGGTGCAAAAATATTACCATAATAACAAGTATTATAATAAATTCACTGAAACTGATACCGAACATTTTGCACCCTTTGAATTACAACCCTTTATTTAAAAATCAAACAAATCTGTTTTAATTTTTTCAGGTTCTTTTATCTGGGGTTCAGCGGCTATATTAGCTTCTGAAACTTTATTTTTTTCTGCAACTTGGTCATCTTTGTTTGTCACAACAGAATCGGCAGAAGCATTGGTGTTTACTGTAACTTCTGATGATGTATCAGTGGTAGATTCCTCATTATCATCAGATGAATTAGAAACCGCAACAGAAACAACATTTTCATTTTCACCTATCTTAAACAACCTTACACCCATAGTTTGTCTGCCAGCAATATGAATATTTTTTACACCCATACGAATCATTTTTCCTGCATCCGTAATAAGGATTATATTTTTATCCTCGGTAATAGGGAAAGACGATACAACAGATTTGCTTTTGTCGTTAATTTTCATATTTGCAATACCGGTTCCACCCCTGTGCGTGATACGATATTCATATGAAGAAGTTCGTTTTCCGAAACCACCGGCAGAAACAGTTAAAATAAATTCCTCTTTTGCTGCAATAGCATTAAATTCATCATCTGTTAAAGTTTTTGTGGTAGTTACTGCACTTTCCTCTACATCATCAGATATGGAGTCAATAGAAGTGTCATCATCAATACCTTCAACCCTTCGTTTTGCCTTGGATGCCTTTAGATATGCATATTTTGTATCATTATCAAGTTCGTTATGAGCAATAATAGACATAGAAATTACCGTATCACCACTATCTACCTTTATTCCGCGAATACCGGTAGAATTACGACTTTGGAAGACACGGACCTCATCAACCTTAAACCTGATACATCTGCCACTTTTTAAGGTTAAAAATACATCATCTTCATCCCTACATGAACTTACCGCGATTAGTTCCTCGCCCTGCTCTTCAAACTTCATTGCTATTTTACCGTTTTGACGAATATTTAAAAAGTCGGATAATTTATTACGCCTTACCGTTCCTTTGGAAGTTGCAAACATTATGTAAAGATTTTCCCATTCTGCCTCGTTTTCAGGAAGTGGCATTATGGTTGATATAACCTCTCCCTGTTCCAGCGGTAATAAATTAATAAGAGCCTTTCCAGCAGATTGCGGTGTTGCAAGAGGTAGTTTATATGCCTTCATTTGATATGCAATACCTTTATTAGAGAAGAATATAAGTGGGGTATGAGTATTTGCAACAAAAACGTTGGTTATATAATCTTCGTCCTTGGTATTCATACCGGTTCTACCTTTACCGCCACGATTTTGTGCACGATAAGTACTTAATGCAACACGTTTGATATAACCAGTGTTGGTGGTGGTTATAACCATATCTTCCCTGGCGATTAAATCCTCTATATCTGTTTCAAACTCACTTTGCACTATTTCAGTTTTACGAGGAGTAGCAAATTTTTCCTTCACCTCGGCAAGTTCCTGTTTCATTATGCCAAGTAATTTTGGTCTGTTTTCAAGAATAGATAAATATTCCTTTATATTTTCACCAGTGGATTTTATACCTTCGGCAAGTTGGGTTTGTTCCAAACCTGTTAAGCGGTGTAATTTTAATTCTAAGATAGCCTTTGCCTGTGCATCAGAAAGTTTATAGGTCCCATCGATAATTTGACTTTCTGGGTCATCAATTAAATCTATTAATGGTTGCATATTATCGGCGCGCCAATTTCTGGCCATAAGTTTTTCGCGAGCATCGTTTGGATCACTGGCACTTCGTATAAGAGTTATAACCTCATCAATATTTGCAACAGTTATTGAAAGTCCAACAAGAATATGCGCCCTATTTCTGGCCCTTGATAATTCAAATACTGTTCTGTTACGTATTACCTCCTCACGAAATTCAATAAATGCCTTTAATATTTCAGGAAGGTTCATCAAGGCAGGTTTACCCTTATTTATTGCGAGCATATTTACGCCAAATGAAACCTGCATTTGAGAAAATTTGAATAATTGATTCAAAACGACATCAGCAATGGCATCTTTTTTAAGTTCTATTACTACACGAACGCCATCTCTGGAGGATTCATCACGAATATCGGCGATACCTTCGATACGTTTTTCCTTTACCCCGTCGGCAATTTTTTCTATCATTACCTTTTTATTTACCTGATATGGTATTTCATCAACGATGATTGCTTGTTTTGTACGAATTTCTTCGAAATGAGTTTTTGCACGAATTATAATAGAGCCACGACCGGTACTGAACGCATTATAGGAGCCAGCAAC
Source organism: uncultured Alphaproteobacteria bacterium (assembly GCA_963544995.1). Classification (GTDB taxonomy): domain Bacteria; phylum Pseudomonadota; class Alphaproteobacteria; order Rs-D84; family CACZYB01; genus CACZYB01. The sequence goes on from CAUUHH010000001.1 coordinate 22,551, forward strand.
ACCAAGTATCACTCCACCAGTTGGAAAATCAGGTGCAGGAACATAGGTCATAAGTTCATCGACACCAAGATTTGGATTATCAATTAATGCACAGGTTGCATCAATCAATTCACCAAGGTTGTGAGTTGGGATATTAGTTGCCATACCAACCGCAATACCACCACTGCCATTTACCAAAAGATTAGGAAATCTGGCAGGTAGAACCTCTGGTTCTTTGGTAGATTCATCATAATTTGGACGCCATGTTATGGTTTCTTTATCAAGATCCTCTATCATATAGGCAGCAGCCTTGGACATACGGGCCTCGGTATACCTCATTGCGGCAGCATCGTCACCATCCATAGATCCAAAATTACCTTGACCATCAACAAGAGTAAGTCCCATAGAGAAATCTTGTCCCATACGAACCATCGCATCATAAATTGCAGCATCACCATGTGGATGATATTTTCCCATAACGTCACCGACTACTCTGGCAGATTTTTTAAATGGCTTGCCATATTCGAAGCCATTTTCCTTCATTGCATAGATAATACGTCTGTGTACTGGTTTTAAACCATCACGAACATCTGGAAGAGCCCTGGATATAATTACAGACATTGCATAATCCAGATAAGAAGTTTGCATTTCACGAACAATAGGGGTTAATTTTATTGCCCTTTCTGTATCATTTTTTATTTCTACATTTTCGTTATTATTATCCAATTCTATCTCCTTTATCTTGTAAATTTATTACCTTTTGAGCAATGCATTTTAAAAGTGTCTTTATACTATAAAAATTAACATAAAAAAGCAAGTAAAAAGTGAGGTTTTACGAGAAATTACCAAGCTTTAAATTCTATGTAAAATCAATATATTACATTCATTGTTTATGTCAAAAATTTAAAAGGATTTTTTAATCAATTATTTCAATAAATCTTTTATTGTTTTTAATAGTAAAATTTAACCTTTTATAAGGAAAATTTTGTTTTATATATTCAAACATAATTTCTGGCCATTCTATTATAGTAATGTTGTTAGATAGAGAGTTATCTATATCTAGTTCATATAATTCTGATGCATCATTAATACGGTAAAAATCGTAATGAGAAATAGAACCTTTACTGCAGGTGTAATTTTGAAGGAGAGAAAAAGTCGGACTGGGCACCGTAGTATTTTCACCCGTTAATGAACGAATTAAATGAGTAGTAAAAAAGGTTTTGCCAGTACCAAGATTGCCAAAAAGTAAGATAGGGGTTCCAGGAATTACATTACGTGCAAATTCAACAGCAAATTTAATGGTGTCTGATGGATTAGTTATATCTATTTTCATATTTTTTATTTTTAGTTTATTAATTTTACCAATGTAATGCAAGATAGAATTATTAAATTAATAATACTTAGACCTGGATTTGCGTTTTCCGATAGGCTTGCTACGTGTAATTTTAAATAAATTATCATTAAACTTTGCCGCAGGTTTTATGTTAGAAAGTTGTACTGTCGTAACAATTCCGTGTACATCACGAACACGCCATCCGTAAAGGGATAGTGGCTTATCTTCGAATATTAAAGTTATAGTACCAGAATGTTTATCGGTGATTGTTGCAAGACTGATCTCTATCATATTATTTTCAGTTCTGGTTACATTTTTAACACGTGCAGTAGGATTTGGTCCAGTAATAGTGATATTACTGTTTAACACAACTGCAGCAGGGTTAGATTTAATAGACATATATGAAATTTGATCCAAACTTTTATCCTGATACACAAGAGAATTTCCGTCAGATACAAGTAAAATAGGACTGTTATATTCTAAACGTATACGGCCAGGTTTACTGATATAAAATTTACCACTGTCGGTTGCACCATTAGAAGAATTTTGTTTGAAATCACCAGTAATAGTTTGAAGTGAATTGATATAAGTTTCTATGGTTTTAAGGAAAGCCTCACTTACCTCGGTTCCATCAGCGTTTACAGGAATTATATTTGAAACCAAGTTGTTATTTTCCCTGGTTTTACGGATAGTTGGTTTTACAAATACCTCACTATCACTTGGCACATTTGCAGATATATTTATGACATTTATAAAAATGCAAATAATCAAGTAAAAGCATATTTTAATAGATGGTTTCAAAGGTAATCTCCTGGTATTTTAATATATTACCAGCAAAAGGATTTTACAAGATAATTTTAATAAATGGAATTTTAAGATTAAAAAAATTTTATATTATTGTAAACGTAAAAAGTTTTAATTTGGTGGGAATGGAGAGACTTGAACTCTCAAGACCTTGCGATCAGTGGATTTTGAGTCCACCGCGTCTACCAGTTCCGCCACATTCCCGTCTGGTAACTTTGTTTCCATGATATAAAAAAATAAGACGAAAGGAAACCGGAAACAAAATTAGCAGCAAATGGTGGGAAGACCAGGATTCGAACCTAGGTAGGCATAATGCCGACAGATTTACAGTCTGTTGCTTTTGACCGCTCAGCCATCTTCCCAATAATTTTCGGCAGTTTATATGTTATGCGTAAAAAAGTCAATATGTTATTTACATAGTTTGAAAATTATGCTATCATTAAGAGCGTTAGGAAATAAGGAAGGATTAAGTTAAATGAATAAAATTTATAGAGGTCTTTTATTGGCATTATTATTTACAAGCAATATTACATCAGTCCAAAGTGCCACGGAGGATAAGGAAAAAATTTTGGGATTACCACCAAGGTTTATGATGTGTTCATCATGTAAAATAGAACTGCCAGGAAATTTACACAGAAAAAAAGAAAAAGTTACTGAAGATGACGGTGGAGAAAAGGTAATTGAATTTAAAGAGAAAATTTTAAAATTAGATGCCAGTGCAAGCTGCCTTAAGAAAGCATACAATTATACAATAGAAAAGCTGAAAGCAAATGGTGTTAAAATAAGTTTTCTATCGGATAATGAAGAAAACATAGAAATTGAAAGTGATTATGATACAGACACAAAATTTGAACATACAGTTTGCCTTACCGCAATAAATGGTGTGTATTCCACATTTAATAAAACAATAGCAGATTAATTTTTGCATTAATATGTCTATAAAAAAAGGTAAACAAAATGAAAAAAATTTGTATTTTATTTGGAGTGGTTTTCTTTACTGGTGTGTTTAGCGTATCAAATGTATCAGCAGCAGATAGTAAAATTGGTATACCAGATAATTTTCAAGTTTGTTCGTCATGCAAAATTGAACTGTCAAAAAAATTTTGGAAAAGTTTTGATTTTGAAATTGTTTATAAAAAAGAAGATATTACCGCAAAACGTGATCAGGTCCGTATAATAAAAGAAGATATAGAAAAATTTTTTAATAAGAATGAAATACTTGATTTTGATATTGATATAGATCCAAATGGAAAAAAGTTTACAATTTTTTCAAATGATGATTCTATTAAATATTTTGATAAGACTGAAATTTCTACGGTATTTGGCGCTATATCTTTGGACTTTATGGGTTCTACTTCTTCAGAGATTATAATAAAATCAACTGATTCATATAGGGATTGCAGAATAAAAGCCTATAATGATGCAATAGCAAAATTAAAATTGTATGGAGTAAAAATTAAATACATAGATTTTGGAAAAGAGCGATTAGAGTTAATAAAAATAACAAAAAATTCAAGTGAGAAAAAAGAAAGTGAGAAATATGAAATATCTGATACATATGACACTGGTAAAGTGTTTGAGCATAAAGTTTGTCTTACTGCATATGATGGAATATACAGGACCCATAATAAAAATTTAGAAGATTAGTAACTTTGTATATAAAAATATCAGAATAAAAAGATGAAAGGGAGCTTTGTTTTTGCTCCCTTTTTGATTAAAACATATCACAAATTATTTAATTATTTTTTTGCCCTTTCTATATAAGTAAGGTCGTCTGTAGAAATAACGATTTTTTCGCCAGCATCTAAAAATTGTGGTACCATAACACGGATACCATTATCAAGTATTGCAGGTTTGAAAGAACCGGTTGCTGTTTGACCCTTTACCACTGGTTCAGTTTCAACAATTTCACAAGTTGCATTTTTTGGAAGTGCAACAGAGATAGCCTTACCCTCGATAAAGCTGATTATAACCTTCATACCATCCTGCAATAACGGAGCACGATCACTAAGTATGTCTTTGTTTATATTGATTTGTTCGAAAGTTTCCTCGTCCATAAATACGAAATCGTTACCCTCTGCATAAAGGTATTGGTAATCTTTGTCCTCGGCAGTTAGTTTTTCAACTGTGTCAACGGTTCTCCACCTTTGCTGTGTTTTAAGGCCGGTTTCAACATCCCTCATTTCAACCTGGATAAAGGCACCACCCTTGCCCGGTTGTAGTATTTGTATTCCGATTACAGAATATTGTTTATTGTTATCCAAAATAACCCAACCTGGTCTGATTTGATTTGCTTGTTGTTTCATAATTATTCCCTTATCAGTATAGATTTAGTGGATGTATGCTATATCTACATAAAGGAAAATTCAATTAAAATATAATTTTTATCTTTTATAATCTCTTTTATTATTATAAAATACTGATCTATAAATTTAAAAGGATTGATATAAATGGGAATAGTTTCTTTGATGGCTGGTGTCATGATATTACTTAGTGTAATATTGAAATCGTTTGCAGTAAAGGTTGCTGTGAATAAAGGAAATAATGGGAAGGGTGTTTCCTTTGCAAGTAGTTTTTATTTGGTTTTGATATTATTACTAACCTTACCATTTATGCGGAATTTATTAATACCTATTAACAAACTAAATATGTTTGCTGTTGGGATATCGGCAGTTAAAGGTGTATTATTATTTTTTTCTGTTAGATATGTTGCAAATATTGCAAAGGAAAGTAATTCATCAGCAGTATTTGCAGGATATATTAGTTTAGGTGTTGGAGCGGTATTGAACTTTATCTTTTTAAAAGAAAATTTAACTTACTTGCAATTGGTTGGATGTTTGGCTCTGTCGATACTCGGCACAATATTTTTCTTTCGCGGGGCTGCATCGGAACTATCAAAGCAAAGCAAGATAGAATTTATTTTGGTAACATTAATAATTATAATTTTAATGGCAGTAGATAAAATTTCTATTTCAAAAATGAATTGGTATATGCATTTAGTTATAAATAGCTGTGTTTATTTTTTGGTAGGAATGTTTAATGTTTTAAAGAATAAAGATTATAGAAAATTACAAATTTTGAAAAATAAAGAAGTAATGTTGGTGGGTGTAACATATATAATATCAGAATTTTTTATAATTGCATCTATGCAATATTATTTAAGTGTTAGTATGGTAAATTTATTTTTGCGTCTTTCTGCGCCAATTATTATGGTAATGTCATCCTATATATATAATGAAAGAACACCAAAAGAGCAGCTGCTGTTTGGTATTTTGGCTTTTTTATTTGCAAGTCCGTTATTTTTATTTAAATAAATGGATTTTATAGCATCGTAATATAATTATAAGGCTATTTAAATGCGTGCAAAATAGATGTGCCAGTTGTAGATTTCGATAATTCCTTTACATCACTGGTATTATGGATATCGTAAAGTTTACCGTTTACAAGAGCAATTTGTCTGTGCATTTTTGATGCCAAAGTTGGATTATGGGTTGCAACAATTGCAGTCATATTATTTTTTGAAACCAAATCCAAAAATAAATTTAAAACATTTTCACTACTTATTGGGTCCAAGTTACCAGTAGGTTCATCAGCAAGCAATAATTTTGGATTGTTTGCAATACTGCGTGCAATAGAAACACGTTGTTGTTGTCCCCCAGATAATTCGGATGGTTTATGATTGCACCAATTTTGTAAATCCATTAATTTAAGCTTTTCCATTGCCATATCCCTGGCAATATTTTTTTTTATACCAGCAACCAACATAGGAATCATAATGTTTTCAATGGCAGTAAAATCGGCAAATAAATTATGTTGTTGGTAAACAAATCCTATATTATTTAATCGAAATGTTGTTTTTTCGTTATCGGTCATATTATTTGTTTTATGATCCAAAATAGTAATATTACCAGAATCGTATTTATCAAGTAAACCAGCAGTATATAAAAACGTAGATTTTCCCGTACCGGATGGCCCGATTAATGCGATAATTTCCCCTTTATTTACAGTTATAGATGCAGAATCAATTATTTGCAATTTAGAAGAGCCTGAATTATAAGATTTTGATAAATTTTGTATTTCCAGTACTGTAATATTATTTTTTATTTTTTCTGTCATTTTATTTTAAAACCTTATTCATAACGAAGAGTGTTTATTGGATCTTGGCTGGCCGCCTTTTTTGCGGGATAAATAGTTGCCAAAATTGAAATTATAATGGACATAGATAGAACCCATATAACCTCGGCAGTATCAACCTTTGATGGCAGGGTGGATAAAAAGTATACTTCCTCGGGGAATAATTTTGTTCCAGTTAAGCTTTGAAAAAATTGTCTTACGCTTTCTATATTATTACTGATTAAAAGGCCTAGTGTGCCACCGCCTATGGTCCCAGTAATACCAATGATACAACCAGCGAGAATAAAAATTTTCATAATACTGCCCTTGGTAGTGCCAATGGTTTTAAGTATTGCTATATCGAAAGATTTATCCTTTACCAACATAACTAAACTGGAAATAATATTAAATGATGCAACCAAAATAATTAATGTTAAAATTAAAAACATAACATTTTTTTCAACATTTAATGCAGATACGAATGAGGAGTTTTGATTTTGCCAACTGATCGCCATATAGTAAGGTTTTGTAATTTCATTTTCCAAAATTTTTGCCGCAAAAGATGCCTTATCGGCAGAATCCAAAAATACCTCGATAAAATTAACAGTATCTTTTAAATTTAAAAAGTTTTGAGCTTCGTTTAAATCCATATAGATATAATTTGCATCGTATGATGACATACCGGTTTTAAAAATTCCGCCGACAATATATGATGAAACACGCGGCATAGTACCGAATGCCGTAATGTTTCCATTTGCATTTGCAAGGGTTAATTCATCACCGATCGATACACCAAGTTTTCTTGCAAGAGTAGCTCCTATTAATATTTCACCATCTGTAAATTTATTTTTATCAAATTTGCCATAAATTCCATTTATCAATGGTTTAATTTTTTGCATATCATAATGTGTAATACCACGAAGCACGGTTCCAATAGAATTATTTTCGTTAGATGTCATAATTTGAGATTCAACCAAAGGAATTGCAGATATAACTTTTATTTTTTCAGATTTAAAATTTTCTATTTTGTCCTTCAAGTCTTTATAACCTTTGATATTATCGGATGAAAAATTATTTACCACAGTTATATGTCCGTTCATACCAAGAATTTTTGATAACATTTCCTCTCGAAAACCATTCATAACGGACATTACAACAATTAATGTTGCAACGCCAAGAGTAATTCCAATAAATGAAAGAAGTGTGATTATTGAAATAAATCCATCCTTTCTTTTTGATTTTAGATAACGCCAGGCAATTAAAAATTCATAATTTTTGAAAAGCATAAGAATTCCTTTAATACAAAAAAAGATACTTTGTTTATATTATTTTATACTACCTGTATCAACATCACGAACAATTTTTATAATACGCGGACTGATTAATGTTACAAGTTCTGCATTAGGCGGAATAGTGGTTTCTTTTTCCTTTATAAAATACTGGGTCGGAATACCAATTATTACTATGTTTTCGCCAAGACGACTTGGTAAATTGAAATTGGTTATACCACCACTATTCGTACGAAGAGCAAAAATACTGTCTAATTTACCAACATATTTATCATCTTGTTTATATTTTGTCTGTGTTACAATATTTAAATCAGTTTCAAGACGATTTTCACGACCGCACCTACCAATATCAAACCGGCCCTGCCATCTGTTAGGAACGATAAATGTTCCACTGGATACCAAAACAGAATTTGCACGAGGATATAAAAATTCCTTTAATGATGCAGTGTTAAAATTGGAGGATACGACTAAAGCTCTGCCTATTATTCCTTTTTTAGAAAGTTTTACTGAATCGTGATTAAATGCAGGAATTACATCCATCCATTTTATACTGGTTTCTGGATTTTTTGGATAAACACGAAATATATCAATATCATAGGCAATTAGATAATCCTCTATTGCAAATTTATTAATAATTTTCCTTACACGGTTTTCAACAAGAAAATCTCCAGAAAAAATTAGAACCCTATCCTGCCAGTCGATTACTATATCATCGGTTCCTATACCACGAAGAGCATCTTCCATACCCAAAATTACTTCCTTTGACAAAGGAACATGTAAATTCCATTTTGCAATATGATCAATAGAGATAGTTTTCGTTCTGTTGTCATAACTGTAGTAAACATCAGCAAGAGATGTAATTAATGATAAAACTGTTTCAAGATTACCAGATATATTATCAACAGATATTTCAGGAGAAGTACTGATAATTTTTAATTTTATCCCTGTATTTTTTAAGATAGATGAAATAATCTTGTCAATAGAAGTATGTTTAAATGATAAATTTTTAACAGTTAAATCAGGAAGAGGATCCCCCCTATCCACGCGTTCCAAACGAAAATCATGAAGATTGTAAGGTTGTGTTGAAATGATGTTTTGTGTGGACCAATCTACCTCACATCTAAGTGGAGTTTCAAGATTAAATTTTTCTGCGTGTTCAAACGTTCTGGATGGTAATTTTTTATATACAGGAACAAAATTTTGTGTATTAACATTTTGATTATTTGTATTTTCAGCAGTAATAATCGCTGCACTAGGATCAGAGACATTAGATGTATTAGTTTGAACATTGGGAGGAAAAATTTTTCCCATTTCCAAACAAGAAGACAAAAAAATACAAAGTGAAAAAGTAATTATATTTTTAAAATTCATTTTTATCCCTTTGCAAATAATTATATTAAGAATTTTGGCAAATACCATAAAAACTTATTCATATGGGTTTTTATACGGTTTTTTTTCTGTGGTTTCATCATCAAAATCCATATTATCAGGCATTACTATTTCATCGTTTTTTTGTTTTTTATAATAATCCAACAATTGTTTTGTAACAGACAAAGTTTTTTCATTTTTTGCATTTTGCATTATGTATTCACCGCGATCTATTAAACAATCTAATGTATCAATCAAAAAAGCATAGCCACGATATTTCTCAAGACTTTTTGCTTTTTTATGAAGAGAAACAGCAGACATAATTAGTCGTAATTCAGGCATAAATTTATGCATAGTATTAAAACTGTTTATATACCAATTTATATCATTTTGCTTTTTATTTTCTGTTTTTTCAGGTGTAGATTTTTGAGTTATCTGGTTTATAGAATTTTCATTGGGAGTATTTGAATCAAAATTAGTTTTTTCGTCAGATTCTGCAATATTTTCAGTAATATGAATTATATCATCTGTTGAAGCATCAGTTTTAAAAGATATGGATTTTGCAGAAATCGTTGTATTTTCAATATCTGCATCAGATAAATTATCATCGTAGTTTGCTTTTTCACTTAAATCAGAACTTAATTCTGTTTTACCCTCATCAGTAAATACTTCATTATTAGAATCTAAGTCATCTGTTATTTTATCAACCTGATTTAAAACATTTACCCTTACCTTATTTACATAATCTTTTATATCCTTGGTTTTGGTTTTTGTATCTTGTTTTTTATTATCAACAACTTCTGTTTTATCGGAATCGTATTTATAATAGTATTTTTCTATTTTTTCTTTGTTTTGTTCTTCATGTTTCGTTATTGCAAAAAGTTCAGATAGTTTTTGATATAGGCGATTTCCTTCTATTCCAAATTTTGGAAGGTATTTTTTATATTTATCCAGGTCACATAAATCTTCTTTTGATATAGGTTTTAAGTAAGATGTTAATTGTACAGCCGAGGCCCAATATGCGACACCCATTTCATATTCGCTGGCACGTTTAAAAATTTCGTAATAGTGAGCTCGTTCATTTTGTGTAAGGGATGAAATATGCATTTCAAGATTAAATTTCCAATTACTACCAAAATATGATTTTGCCTTAGTTTGAAGTTCAGTAAGCGTTTTGGTATCACCAGCAAAATTATCAAGAGCCCGCATCACATCAGCAAGAGAACTTTTATGAGAAAAAAATTTTGTTAGAACACCCAATTTTAATCCTTTACACCTTTACTATCTTAATTATTAAACAAGTTGTTTAACCTTTTCATATAAATCCTTGCCTCCGGCTCCAAACATAGCCAAATATTTTTTATAATCGGATAATTTATCTTTTATTTCAGAGGCAGGTTTACTTTTTGGATTTTTCACTATTGCAACGCATTCTTGCCAGTAATTTAACGCAATATCAAAAACACAAAGTCCATCAAAGGTTTTTCGCATATTGGATGCGTCTTTTTCTTTACTATTTTTTAAAATATTTTTTACCTCGTTTTTCCAATCTGGGCCAAGATCCCTTATAACCTCACTAGATTTAAAATTTTCAAGTAAAGCAGGCGTATTTTTAAAGGCGCGTAGTAATTCGTATAATTGTTTATATTCATTATTTATTTCTGTTTGAATAGAGGAGGTTTCTGCATTATTTTCTGGTTCAACATTTTTCATCGTGGCAATTTTATTATAACTGGTATATTCAAGAAATTTTTCATGATCATCAAACACCAATTCGCCAAATGGTAAAACATCGGCATCTATTTTATTCATAGGAGTTTTGCCAGTTTTTAAATTTTTTATATGTTGAGCAAGCTTCATACCGCCAGCAAGTTCAGGAAGTAATTCAATTACATCGTCTGACATGGTTAAAAAATCGTTATTTAAAATTTCCATACCAGCATTAATAAAATGTAATTGATGGAAAATATTTAGGTATTTTCGACCTATTTTTAAAGCATCTTCCCTTTTTTGTTGTGCAGCAAAATCTAATTCTTTTGTATTACTCATTTAAACCCCTCTCCCTCAATTAGTGCAAATAAAATTAGTTCATAGAAATAAGCACCACTTTTTGAAGTTTTTTAATTTCATCATTTGAAAAATAGATTTTTTCATCTGGACCATATCTGAAACCATAAAATGAGCCATCAATATTTTCACGAAGGAAGAATACTCTTATTTCCTTTCTTGTTCCATTATCGCTTAACACCTCTACTGCCATATCGCCACCCTTTGGTTCTTTTCGTGGATCGATAAATAAAATAGAACCAGGCGATATATATAGACCAAGTCTGTCACTAGTCAATTCAATTGCATAGATACTGGATTGGTGTTTTTCGGTAAAAGGATATAAAAATCGTCTGTCACTTTCATCATCGATAATTATATTACCATTATCCAAAGTTTTTGAATGAACCAATACTTTGTTAAATTTTATTACACCTTCGTCTGTATATACATTTTCGGTTGAACGGAGAACATCTGTCATTTTTACAATAGAATCAGCAGATGATGTATCGTTACTCATATACTTATCAAGGGCGCCCTCTTTTTTAAGATTGTATATTGTTGTTAAAAGGTCAGTTATATCGCGATCGAGTGCTCTGGCAACAGCAACCAGTTCTTTTTCGTAGATTTCTCTTTGTCCTATTTCAATTCGATGGTATACAGAAAGAGTTAGGCCAGATTTTTCTGCAATATCAAGTAAGGTTAGATTTTTTTCATTTCTTAATAAACGAAGTCCAGCACCAAAAATTTTAAGACCGTTATCTTTGTTTAGATTTACCCTTTTATCTATTTCTTTTTTCCAAGCTTCTAAGATTACCTCGTCATCTTCCTCTTTGGAAATAAATATATCGGACATAGAGCAGCCAATAAATTTTGAAATTATGGACATTTGTTCCTGATCCACCTTTCTGTAACCTTTTTCTATTTTTGAAACAGCAGAAAGACTGATCCCCAATTCATCGGCCAAATCCTGCATAGATTTGCCAGCCATCTTCCTTAATATCCTTATCTTATTTGGGAAAATGATTTCTTCCATAACTCCTCCTTATACTAAATAACAAAAAAAATGTTGATTTTGACTATACATATATTATTTCCAAAATTCTATATTTTTTTGTCATAAAAATTTAGGATTTAAAACTTGACATAATCATAAGGATTTTGTATATTACGGCATCACAAGTTTTAATTTATAGATTTTATTAGGTGTTATTATGAAAACAAAAAGTTCATTAAAGTCAGCAAGAAAAAGAGGAAATGTTCAATTGATTAGACGCGGCAAAAGGGTTTTTGCAATAGATAAAAAGAACCCAAGATTTAATGCAAGACAAGGATAGTTGCTTTTGTGATCTTTTTGACGCCGTATGAAAAATTTATTTTTGTATCGTTTTAAAAGTTTCTTTTTAAGTTTTATTTTTACTTCTTGTTTGAAAGTCTTTAATTTTATTAAAGGTTTTTTTTATTATTTGATTTTGTAGTTTTGCATAAAAAGATTAAATTTAGCTTATTTATATCTGATTTATATTTATTTTCTTCAATTAAGTCGTTTTTCAGGTTTAAAAATAATGGAGTTAGGGAACATTCCGTTTTAATAATAGAATTAAACCGTGTACATGCAGAAACAGCAATGGGATATACAAAATATTTTTTAGATTTAGGATATAATGTAGATATAGTGATAAATAAATATTTGATGTGTAGCGGATTTCAAGATACAGAGATAATGAAAAATGTTAATATTTATAATTTTTCATTTTATACACCCCATAGATGAGGCTTATAAATATAACCTTTGTATATTTTATCATTAAATCTAGTTTCTATTTTGCAAAACTCTTTATTACAATTTTTAATTTTTACCAAAGTTCCAGTATTAATATGGGCAATGATTTCCGCATCGGTATCATCGACATCATATATATGAGAATATTTTGTTAATTTTGCATATTTACCAGATGAAAGATTACTTACATAAATCCAAGAGATGGCTCCGGTCATATCCTGAACCTGGTACCAATTATAATATTCATTTATAACCCGTAGCGGTTCAAAACGTTTCGTATAGGTATATTTTATTGGATATTCAGCATTTGGGCCGAATCTAGTATTGGTATTATCGTATTTTACAGAAACAAAGCGTGGTACAGGATAACCAGAAAACCGGCTGGATTGCCCAAAAACAGGTATAAACCCCAAGGTTATACCAGCAATATTAAATAATATTTTTGTGAAAATTTTTATCATATTTTTATTATAACATATTTTTTATGAAATTTAATTTTTTTATGGAAATTATTTTTTTATTGGTATATAAATTTGCCTGTTAATTAGGTGTTTACGCGGGTGTGGCGAAATTGGCAGACGCGATAGACTTAGGATCTATTGCCGCAAGGCGTGGGGGTTCAAGTCCCTTCACCCGCACCATAAATAAGAAATCAATACAGATTTATTGTAAAAGGAAATTTAAAATGCAACCAGTAAAAGAAAAGATTAAAGGCATAAAATACAGTTTGGCATTTGAAATAGAATCAGCAGATGTAGAGGCAGAATTAGAGAAACAATTACTTAAATTTGCAGAAACACACGAAGAAAAAGGATTTCGAAAGGGCCATGTTCCATTATCAGTTATAAGATCGAAATATGAAAATCATTTTTTGAATGATACCCTTAATGATACAATCAATAAATGTATGAATGAATATTATAAGGCAAAAAATATTAATCCAGCAGCAATGCCAAATATAAAGATTGATAATTTCGTTCGTGGTGAAAAATTAAAATTTTCTGCAGAGTTTGAAATAGTACCAGAAATTAAGCCAATAGATTTTTCAAAAATTACCATTGAAAAGCAAGTAGCAAAGGCAGGTGATAAAGAGATAAATGACAGTCTTAAGAACATTGCGGAATCTAGATATACACTTTCTGAAATTACAGAAGATAGGAAAACTAAAAAAGGTGATACAGTAGATATAAATTTTGTCGGATCGATTGATGGAGTAGAGTTTAAAGGTGGCAAGGGAGATAATTATCCATTGGAACTAGGTTCTGGGACATTTATACCAGGATTTGAAGATCAATTAATAGGTCATAAAAAAGGTGATAACATTGATGTAAATGTTGAATTCCCAAAAGATTATGGGTCAAAAGAGCTTGCCGGAAAGAAAGCTTTGTTTAAGGTGAAAATTAATAGTTTGAAAGAAAAAAATATTCCAGAAATAAATGATGATTTTGCGAAGAGTTTGAATAGAAAAGATTTGGCAGATTTAAAAACTTATATAAAAGAGTTGCTTGAAAACACATATGAAACTTCATCAAAAAATTTAATGAAAGATGCTTTACTAGATAAACTGACAGATGAAAAGGTTGATATACCAGAAAGTTTGGTAAATCAAGAAGTGGAATATATGTTGTATCAATTTAAAGCAAGTAGCGCACAAAAATTAGATGAAAAAGCAGAAAATAAAAAGCGTGATGAATTTAAAAAAGATGCAATACAAAGAGTTAAATTAGGTTTAATTTTAGCAGATGTTGGCAAGCGTGAAAACATTCAAGTAGATAGAGCAGATATAAATAACGCAATAATGCAAGAAACATATAAATACCCAACTCAAAGTCAACAAATAATAGATTATTATTCAAAAAATAAGCAAGCTGAAGATATGTTAAAGGCAGAAATTTTTGAAAATAAAGTTTTGGATTTAATTCTTTCAAAGATAAAAACCAAAGAAAAGAGTGTAGATCCATCCGCCCTTACAAGAAAGGTGAAATAACGTTTGCAGATTGTAAGGTTGACCCATTATTATTAAATACGAATAAAAAATAAGAAAATAATTTTTTGACCGTTGTTTGGTTAGGTTTTTTATCGTGGCATTTAGTTTATTTTTGTTACGTAAAAAGGCTTGCTTTTATGAAACCTTGTCAATAGAATATCCATTAATTAAAGGAGATTAGCATATGCATATTACTGTTAGTAAAACGAACCTTGTAAAAACAATTTCTCATTTATATAGAATAGTTGAGAAAAAGTCGACCATTGCAATTTTATCCAATATGAAAATAGAGGCAGATAAAGATTTAAAATTTACTGCAACAAATACCGATTTGGAAATAGTAGAAGGAGTTGTTGGAACAGTTAATATTAGTGGTTCGACAACTTTACCAGTTCACGTTATGTATGACATAGTGAGAAAATTACCAGAAGGATTTGACGTAGAAATAAAAACAGATGTTTCAGGCTCAAATGCAATAATTAGTTGTGGAAATTCTCAATTTACACTTCCTACACTTCCTGCAGGTGATTTTCCTATGATGGATTCTTCATCCATGCCATTTAAGTTTACCCTTCCTGCGAGTGATTTAATCAAGTTGATAGATAAGACAAAATTTGCGATGTCAACAGATGAAACAAGGTACTTTTTGAATGGTATATACCTTCATACTGTTGAAAAAGATGGTCATGAATTACTTCGTGCTGTTGCGACAGATGGGCATAGACTTGCAAGGCAAGATGTTCTTAGCCCAGAAGGTGCAACAGGCATGCCAAGTATTATAATTCCAAGAAGAGTTATTACAGAGCTTCGTGCGCAATTAGATACGGCAGAAGATAATGTTACGATAGAAACAAGTGAAACCAAGACCAGAGTTTCATTTGGTTCGACAACCATAATTTCAAAATTGATAGATGGAAAATTTCCAGATTATGAAAAAGTGATACCTACATCAAATGATAAAGAGATGGAGGTAGATGCAAAATTATTTAGTGAAGCCGTTGATAGAGTTTCATCCATTTCATTTGAAAAATCAAAAGCAATAAAATTAAGAATTGCAAAAGATAAGCTTACCCTTCTTGCATCAACACCAGATGCAGGTAGTGCGATTGAGGATATTAATGTAAATTATGAAAGCGAACCTATGGATGTTGGTTTTAATTCTCGTTATCTTATGGACGTAGCGGCCCTTATAGAAGGCAAGTTCATGAAATTTGTTATTTCAGATCCATCATCACCAACAATAGTAAAAGAGTTGGATGATCCATCGACAATATATGTTTTGATGCCTATGAGAATCTAAATAAAAAAATTCTAATTTGTATATTATTGTTTTTTTGCTCCCCGTGTGGGAGTTTTTTATTTTTATATATAAGAAAAATTAGTAAATTATACTTGTAAAATAGGGAGCAGGTTTGTATCCTTTAACCACGATTATTAGCCATTGGGAGTTGATATAATGCAAAATTCAAAATTCAAAATATTTTTAGTTTTATCAGTAATATTATGTGCAATTTATATTGCCTTGCCATCTTTTTTAACAGAAAAACAAAGAGAAAAATTACCCAATTGGATGAATAAAGAACCAGTTGCTTTGGGATTAGATTTAAAAGGCGGTGCATACATATTATTAGAGGCAGATATAGATACAGTTATAAAAGATAAAACCGCAAGATTGAAAGATGTGATTAGAAAAGAGCTTCGCGGTGATAAAACAAACAATGTTAGCAGTATTTCATATGGAAACTTATCTGGAGGAAATGGCTTTACATCAGTAACTATAAGAGATAAATCTAGGATAAAAGAGGCGATTAAAAGATTACGTAATGCAACGCAGGATGAAGTAAATATAGAAAATAATGATGGAAAGTTAAAATTGTTTTATACAGAAGATGGTATAGCAAAAATTAAAAGCGATGTATTAACCAGATCAATAGAAATAGTAAGACGAAGAATAGATTCTCTTGGAAATAAGGAACCATCAATACAAAGACAAGGTGATAATAGGATTATGGTTCAACTGCCTGGTGTTGATAATCCAGACAGGGTTAAACAATTACTTGGAAAAACAGCAAAAATGACTTTTCATATGGTAAGTGAAGAATCTATGCAAACTGGGAAAACAGCAATAGATGAGGAAATGGTAGATGGTATTATAATAAAAAGACGTATTGCAGTTAGTGGTGAAAATTTGTCTGATTCAAAAGTGATTTATGATCAAAATGGAAGACCAGCTGTTAGTACAACTTTTGATAGTATTGGAGCAAGGGAATTTGCAAAACTTACAACTGAAAATGTTGGCAGAAGGTTTGCAATAGTATTAGATGGTCATATATTGTCTGCACCTGTTATACAGGAGCCTATTACTGGCGGATATGGTCAAATTACTGGAGGATTTACGACAGAGCAGGCAAATGATACATCCACAATGCTTAGATCTGGAGCCCTTCCTTGCGAAATGTTGGTGGTAGAGGAAAGAACCGTTGGGGCTGGCCTTGGTGCAGATTCCATTCGTAAAGGAAGTATTGCAAGTGTATTGGCATTAGCACTAGTGTTAATATTTATGGTAGTGACATATGGAATTTTAGGATTATTTTCTGATATAGTGTTAGTTTTAAATATAGTATTTATATTTGCAGGGTTGTCATTATCTGGAGCTACATTGACCTTGCCTGGTATAGCAGGAATAGCACTTAATATAGGAATGGCAGTGGATGCAAATATTTTGGTGTTTGAAAGAATAAGAGAAGAAGCAAGGCTTGGTAATAATTCGGCAGCTAGAATGGTAGAAAGTGGATTTAGTAATGCATTATCATCTATTTTAGATTCCAATATTACGACACTTGCATCTGCATTTGTGATGTTTCAATTTGGTTCGGGTCCAATAAAGGGCTTTGCAGTTGCATTGACCTTTGGTATTTTGACATCTTTGTTTACTAATATAACATGTCTTAGAATGATATTAGATATGTTTGTTAGATCGGGGAAAAATAGAAAATTAGATTTATAATTATCTATGTTTATATCCATAAATTATAACTGGACTTATATAATTTAAGAATTTAGAGAGGCAAGTATGAAATTAACAGATTTGAGTATGGTAGAGGCAAAAAATGGCCTTTTGAAAAAGGAATTTTCTGCAGTAGAACTTGCAAATGCGTATATATCAAATATGGAAAAGTATAGGTATCTTAATCCCTATATAACAGAAACAGCAGATAAAGCATTAGATATGGCAAAAATATCTGATAATAAAATTGCAAATGGTGAGGCGAGAGCATTAGAAGGGATGCCGATTGCGATAAAGGATTTATTTTGTACAGAAGGTATTAGAACTACAGCGGCATCAAAAATGCTTAATAATTTTGTACCAGAATATAATTCAACGGTTGCAGAAAAATTGTTTGATGCAGGAATAGTTTTACTTGGTAAAACATCAATGGATGAATTTGCAATGGGGTCCACAAATCTTACTTCATATTATGGTGAAGTAAAAAACCCATATAAGAGAGATGGGGAAGATTTGGTTCCAGGTGGATCATCTGGAGGTACGGCATCTGCGGTTGCATCAGGAATGGCAATTTCAGGAACAGGAAGCGATACAGGTGGTAGTATTAGGCAACCAAGTAGCTTTTGTGGATTGGTTGGAATGAAACCTACCTATGGCCGTGCATCAAGATATGGAATGATGGCGTTTGCATCATCCCTAGATGTTCCGGGTAGTATTACCAGAACTGTAGCTGATAGTGCAATGTTTATGCAAGTTATTTCAGGACTAGACGGAAAAGATCCTACAACATCACCAGTTTCAGTTCCAGATTATAGTAAAGTATTGGGAAAGGATATTTCTGGCCTTACCATAGGAATACCCGCAGAGTATAAGAGTGATAAATTAAATCCAGAGGTTCAAAAATTATGGGATCAAAGAGTGGAAGATTTTAAAAAACTTGGAGCAAATGTTAAAGAGATAAGTTTACCGCATACGAAATATTCCCTTCCTGTTTATTATATAATTGCTCCAGCAGAAGCATCATCAAATCTGTCTCGTTATGATGGAGTAAAATATGGGTATAGAACAGAAACTCCGTTTAAATCATTAGATGAAATGTATGAAATAACCAGATCTGAAGGATTTGGAAAAGAGGTTAAAAAAAGGCTTTTGATAGGGTCAACAATACTTACCGAAGAATTTTACGAAAAATCTTACTTAAAGGCATTAAAGACAAGAAGATTAATAGTGGAGGAATTTGATAAGGCGTTTGAAGAGATAGATATAATACTTACTCCATCAACCACAGGTGCTGCATTTTCAAAGAATGATGAGTTATCTCCACTTGATATATACCTTAATGATATTTATACGGTTGGAGCATCACTTGCCGGATTGCCATCTATTTCTGTTCCAGTTGGCAAGGATAAAAATGGACTTCCGCTTGGTCTTCAACTTATTGGAAAAAGATTTGATGAGGAGATGGTTTTCAGGTTTGCACATCATTTGGAATTAATTTCAAAATTTGATAATAAACCATCTGTTGTTATGGGAGAATAATTATGACATATATAATTAAAGGAAAATCAAAAGAATATGAAATGAATATTGGCCTTGAAATTCATTGTCAGGTAATTAGTAATTCAAAATTATTTTCATCCAGTTCAACAAAATTTGGTTGTGAACCCAATACAAATGTTTCTTTTTTTGATAGTGGATTTCCAGGACAATTACCAGTGATAAATAAATTTTGTGTAGAGCAAGCAATAAAAACAGGACTTGGACTGAATGCAAAAATAAATAAAGTGTCTGTATTTGATAGAAAGCATTATTTTTATGCTGACCTTCCTACGGGGTATCAGATTACTCAACAATTTCATCCAATAGTAAGTGATGGTTTTGTTGAAATTTTGGATATGGATGGCAACAGTAAGAAAATTAGAATAGAAAAGATGCATATAGAGCAAGATGCAGGGAAATTAACCCATGACGTACATCCAACTAAATCTATGGTAGATTTTAATAGAGCTGGAGTTGCCTTGATGGAAATAGTATCTAAACCAGATATTTCCAGTCCGTTTGAGGCAGGTGAATATATAAAAAAGATTAGATCTATTGTTAGGTATCTTGGCACCTGTGATGGAAATATGGATGAAGGAAGTATGAGGTGCGATATTAATATATCACTTCGTGAAAAAGGTTCATCACAAATGGGGATAAGGACGGAAACAAAAAATGTAAACTCTGTTAGGTTTGCAATGCAGGCAATAGAATACGAATCTAACAGACAGATGGAAATACTGGAAAATGGTGGCCAAATTTCGCAAGAAACCAGATTATTTGATGCGAATACCGGTACCACAAGGACAATGCGTAGCAAAGAAAATGCAATAGATTACAGATATTTCCCCGATCCAGATATTATGCCATTGGTATTGGAAGATGGTCTGGTGGAAAGAATAAAAGAATCTATGCCGGAACTGCCAGATGTTAAAAAGAAAAGATTTGTAAGTGAGTATAAAATTTCTGATTATGATGCGGATGTATTAACAGCAGAACGGGAAATTTCAGAATATTTTGAAGAAGTTATTAATACAAGTAAGTCAAAAGATGCAAAAATGATTTCAAATTGGATGCAATCAGAATTATTTGCTGTATTAAATAAAGAAGCATTGGATATAAGTAATAGTCCTGTAAGTGCAGCCCATTTGGCAGAATTAGTAGATTTAATAAAAGATGGTAGTATCAGCGGCAAAATTGCAAAAGATGTATTTAAAATCATGTGGGAGCAAGCTTTGGCTACCCTTCAAAATAATAATAAAGATGATGATTGGGATAACAATTTTATAAGCAAAGCAGATATAAAGGTATTGTCACCAAAAGAAATAGTAGAAAAGAATGGATGGAAGCAAGTTAGTGATACATCCGCAATAGAAGCAGCAGTGGATAATATAATTGCAGGTGCAGCGGATAATGTTAGTGCATATAAATCAGGTAAAGTTCAATTGTTCGGTTGGTTTGTAGGGCAAGTTTTAAAAGCTATGAAAGGTCAGGCCAATCCACAAATTGTTAATGAAATACTGAAAAAAAAGCTGGGCTAAAATCTAAAACCAGCTGATGTTTACTTGATAGGTTAAATTATTTATGAAAAAATTAAAATTTCATTTAAAAGCATTTGGTTGTCAGATGAATGTTTATGATTCAACCAGAATTGTAAGTTTACTGGCTGATAATGAAATGGAAGAAACATTAAATGAAATTAATACCGACATTATAATTTTAAATACCTGTTATATAAGAGAAAAGGCATCTGCAAAAATATTTTCAGAACTAGGCCGATTATATAAGCTGCATTTAAGAAAAAATAAAAAACAACCGGTTTTTGCAGTTTTAGGGTGTGTTGCAAAAGCAGAAAGTGAAAATATATTTAAAAGGGCTCCTTTTGTTTCGATAGTATTATCATCGCAGAAATATCATTTACTGCCAGAATTGATAAAAAAAGCATTGAAAGAGCTTGAATTAATAGAAAAACAAAAACAAATCACAATTTGCGAATCGGATGCTTATTTGAAAAAAAATGACAATATTAAGCAGTCAAAAAATACTGATAACAAAGATAAAATAAAGCTATCTCATTTTATTAATTCTGAGCTTTCTGGGCTTGAAAAATTTGATTGTTTACCAAAAGTTAAAAGTACCTCACCTGTAGCATTTGTTCAGATACAAGAGGGATGTGATAAATTTTGCACTTATTGTGTTGTTCCAAATACCAGAGGGCGCGAAATTTCAAGGCCAGAGGAAGATATTTTAACTGAAGTTAGTCATCTGGCATCACTTGGTGCCATAGAAATAAATTTATTGGGTCAGAATGTAGATGCATATAATGGCGTTTCCACAAATGGTAATAAATCAGATTTATCAAAATTGATAAAAAAGGTTGCAAAGATAGATGGAATAGAAAGAATTAGGTATACAACATCATATCCATCCGAATTTACAGATAGTATGATACAGCTGCATAAAGAGGAAAGTAAGCTTGCTAAATTAGTTTATTTACCAATACAATCAGGCAGCAATAAGATACTTCACAAAATGAATAGACGTTATACTAGGGAAGAATATTTAGATATAATCACAAAATTAAAAAATATAAATCCAGAAATACAGGTTTCATCCGATTTTATAGTTGGGTTTCCAGGTGAAACAGATGAAGATTTTAATGAAACATTGGATATAGTAAAAAAAGTAAAATTTATTCAATGTTATGCATTTAAATACTCACCAAGGCCAGGTACACCAGCCGCAAAAATGGAAAATCAAATTGATAATAAAATCAAAGCAGAAAGATTATTAAAATTACAGAATCTGTTACGTCCAATACAGGATGACTTTAATAAATCATGTGTTGGTAAAGTAATGAGAATATTATTTACAAGTAAATCAAAAACAAATGATGATTATTTAATAGGAAAAAATGAATATTTGCAGCCAGTGATAGTAAAGGCAGATGCTTTATTATTAAATAAAATGATGGATGTTAAAATAACATCAGCAAACTATGCTAATTTACATGCTGTTTTGTTGTAAAACTTGCTATTATGTAAATAACTGAATTTATAGTAAGTTAATTCAATTTTATTTTGTTTTATTTTCAGTAGGTTTTAAAGAAAATAGAACCAAGAGAGGTTCTTCGGCCTCTATTGTAATGGTTAATATTTCATCGTCCCGTTTGAAATTTAGTGTGTTTGCAGTTTTAAAGGTACTTTTCCAACCAAGAGATTTTAATGTTTCATCATAAAACTTTATAAATTCATCTTTTTTAACGCTGGAACTTGAAATATACTGCTCTATCACCCTAACATCTTCGGTATCAAATGATAATTGTTCATGTTCTGTAAATCCGTCTTGAAGAGGGATATCTTCGAAAGAGGAAATAAAATTTGCAGAATATGCATTAAATGTAAACCCCATAAATAACATAAAAAATACAAATAAATGTTTCATAATTTTCACCTTTATTTAATTATTCATCCTTTTCTTCGTCATCTTTTTCTTCACCACCACTATCATCTCCACCACCAGAAGAGCTATCTTCTGCTGGATCTTCTTTTGGTGCGATATTAGTATTATTGTTAAAATTTTCTCCTATAATATTTGAATTCTTACTATCATTTTTAAATTCATGCTTAACTGGTTTATAGATATTATTATCATCAACATTAATAATATCATCTCTTTTTGGTTTACCTTCTCCATCACCTTCACTTCCACTTGATTTTACTATCTCAGCTATTGTATCATTCGCAGTAAGCATAATGTCTTTGTTTAAAAATACCTGTATTCTGGTTCCGGCAGGTACGGTAAATGGTATGGTTTGTTTAGAGCTATCCTCTATTAATTTTTGCATAACACTTTTGAAATTTTGTTCTACCTCGGCCTTTATTTTATCACGTGAACTTAGATTTCTAACCTCAGTAGTATTATTCCAAACATATCCATTACTGTCAGCGCCTTTGGTAATAGTATTATAAGTATTATCACCTCGTGTTACACGTGTTACGTATTGTGATGATGTTGGAAACAAACTTTCCATTGCAACGGGAAGAGCACTGTAAAGTAATGGTTTTAAAAATAATTGTTTCATATAACCAGTATCGTTTTTACCAGGAACACCTGCCCGTCCCTGTGCATCGGCAGAATAATTTCCAACTGCACCTAAATTAAATTCTGCACCATCGGGCCGTATCAACCTGTTCCAATTTATATTAATTTTTTCGACTGCCGTAATATTATTAACATTTCCTTCTGCGATACCTATCAATTGAGTGCCAGCTGGAACTATTATAGTTCGACCATTGCCACCAAAGACATTTTTTTCAACTGTTGCTGTTATTTCTTGCTGATTTCCGGTGCTACTAGATAAAAATATCGCCCTATTTAAAACGGCAGGAATAGGTTTTGATTGGCGAAGAACGTAACGTTCATCCTTTGGTTTACTAGATAATTGATCAAGGCCTGTAATAGAAAAAGGAACCTTTTTTGCCATTAGGGCATTTTTAATACCAAGTTTATCAGTTATTTGATATAAATCCTCTTCACCATCTTTACCATATTGGTCTTTTTTAGGATCTGCCTTTACCAATTCGCGATTTTTCATTATTTGTGAGAAATCAACATTTTCTGGTTGACTTTGTTTAATAATTTCATCTAGTAAAGGTAAGGTTAGTTCAACCCTTTTCTCCTCTGATTTTTTACTATCTATATTACTACCCTTTCCTATTATTGCGCCGGTCCCTGCCGCTTTTATCATGCCGTCCTCTTCCTGTTGACCTATAATACGAGAACAATTAGGTGCGAAAACCTTATTATCACCTTGGACCCAACCTATAAATACGCCAGAAAAATCATATGCCTTTGATGCATATTTTTTACAATCATCTGGTAAAATTTCTTTTTTTGGTTTGGAAGGAATAACCTCCTGAACGTCCGTTATTTTAATTTCTGGTTTTATTTCTGTGTTATCATTTGTATCGGTATCAGAATTAAAAAAGTCATCGTCCTGTTTTGAAGATTCCTCTTTGTTTTCTGGTTTTATATTTTCGATGGAAGATACGATTATTGGTAAATTTACCTCTTTTTCACCCAATAATTTATCATTATTCATTTCATTATACTTTAACCTTAAAAAAAAGCTTTTATCCGTTTTTTCAGTTGGATTCCAAGTAATATTTATTACACAACTGCTGCCTGCATCTATATTAGAACGGCTGGTACAATCATTTTTATCAACATTAAGCCCGACAACATTTTCAGTTAGTTTGGCATCAATTACTTTTATTGGATTATTTAAAACATAAACCATTACTGATTTAAAAGTTTCCTCACCAATTTTTTGGTTTTGTATTTCGACTCTGTCTGGATCAAATGAAATTACAGGAGGAATATATGGAATAGAAGTATCATCATTTTTTCTATCATTTTGTCCCATTTGCATCTGAGATGTAGGATTTGAACCTTCAATTTTATTTGTAATCTTTTTATCATTATCAGTTTTTATTGGTTCATGAACGCCAGCCTTTCTTTCCTGTTCCAATATTTGATTCATATTTTTCGTGGAACGGATCAGCATTACTATAACAAATGTTATAATCATAACACTGGCCGTGAAAATTAAAATAGAGTTAGTGCGTTTTATTGAAATGGCAGTAATGCTTTTTTTATCATCAGGAAGAGTATTTTCCTTTTCCTCAGCAACAGTTTCTGTGTTAGTTTTTTTTAATGATTTTTTAAATAGCCACATAAATAAATATCCGTTTTAGCACCAATTTATTTTTTTATTATTGAGCCCTTACCACACTGCATGGAACATTTTTAGCGGAAAGTTTTTGGCATACCTCATTTGCAATATCGATTTGTTTAAATGGACCTATACGAAGTCTGTATAATTCACCACCGTAATATCTTTGCTGACCTATTTCATCAACACCACTTGCCTCTACAGAATAAAATGGTGTGTATTCATCAAGCCATGCGAGCTTTTCAGTAAGACCAAGCCATTTTGTTTCAAGTTCAACCACTGATTTACCCTTGAATATTTCAACAGATAGATCCTGTCCAGTTTGTTTTACAAGTGGCACGTAATGATTTGGAAGAACAGAACCATTAGTATTAGGTTTACTGGATAAATTTTTATAAATTTTCATATTTTGCTCTGGTGACATATAATTACCAGTGCCAGCATAATTTAAATTATTAGGATAATTATAGGCATTAGGAGCAGTAGGGCCAGCATGGAAACCAGCAGCATTCATCCCATTTGGAACACCTTGCATAACATTCATTTGCCCCGTGGTTGACATAATAGGAGTCATATTTATATTAGTAGCATCACCTATATTACCCGCAACACCAATTAAATTTTGTGGCGGTGGCGGATTGGATAGCAAGTAAGGTTTTGAACGAAGCTTTATACAAACAAGCCTACCGCCATTCCTTAACACCAAGTCACCTATGGCTTCAACCACTAAAAGTCTGCTTTGTGGGCCCTCGGTCCTGAATCCTACAGGGGATTCTCCACCTTCTACCAAAATGGATACAACAGGCCTTTGATTCATATTTAATGCTTTTTCACCAAAATCTATATAGGTAAAGATGTTATCACGCCATACACGTTCAGGTGCAATTATATAATCATCAGGATTTGGAACAAAAACATCAAGATCAAATCGAAATTCAGTTGGATCGACATTAATACTTTTTATCCATCCAAAATCTTCCCCCTCCCAATCTGTATCACCAATGGATTTAAAGCTTTTACCACCCATCATAGATTTGCTTGGTGTAGAACCAGATGAAGAAAGTGAAGATTGACTACCTTTTCTGTATTTGTATGGAACCTCTAAATCTATTACAGATGATGTAATTTTTTCGGTGTTTAGAGGCTCAGATTTTAGATAAAAAACATATTTATTTCCAGAATTACCAAAAATAAATAAATTAGTATCAGCCATTGCTCTGCCATCAACAGGAGAAATCATAAAGACATTTTTCTCAATAGGTCTACCATCGAAGAAATCTTTATCCCCGACATAGGCATCCTTTATAGTTTCCCATTCCGGAAAATTTATTATGGTAAGCATTCCATCACGAAGTTTTAATGGAATAACAGAACTGGGTTCCCATTGTATTTTTTGATATCCAGGTTTGGTTTGGTTTTCACCCATATTTTGAAGTGGATTTTCCCAAGCAGCCTGGGTTCCAAAACCATCACCAGTAATTTCACCGTCTACACCAAATGCAGGTAAACCAAAAATAAATAGACATAGAAATATGTATAAATACCTTTTCATGTTTGATGCCTTACTCCTTTATAAAATAAATCTATACGCAACCTGTTAATAATACAAGTTTTTTGTTTTTAAAAATATTCGTAACTGTTAACTTTAAATCCAAGTGGATTTATCCATTTATTAACAGGATTTTTTTTAAGGATATTATCCTTTATAAAGTTAGCTGTAATTTTTATATTTTTTTCAGAAAAAACTGGGTTTAAGCCATCGTTTGTTGTGGTTTTTACCTCTATATTTGCAGTCCATATTTTAGATACTGGTTGAAAATTTAAAGTTTTTATATTTATTGTTTTTACCAATTTATCCCTATTAATTAAAGATTGTTTATATTCATTACTTTCAATAAAGTCGGTATATAATTTTCGTTTTGAAAAATTATATAAGTTTCCATTTACTCCCCATAGTTTTTGCATAGTAGATGAAGAACTGTATAATGTTTCGCGGTCTGTTATATAATTAGTTATATAATATTTTGCAATTTCGTAGCCTATACTGTCTTGCTGTATATCATAATGGTCAGCTAAATCGCTTATACGCTTTACGACTATACTATTTACTTTTTTATCAATTTCAGATACAAAAAATGCCTCTAATTTTGGGGTGGGAGAAATATTTCCAAATGATAAAAATAAAACCATATTTGAAACAAAACTGATTACAAATAAAGTAATAAGGATACGAAAGATCCATAAATATCTTTGTTCATCAAGTTGTCTCATACCCCAGTTCCTTCCTATTAGATTTTGGATTTTAGAAAATTGTATTTTAAATTGCAAGTAATAAACAAAATACATCATACTATGATAGAAAAAATTATAAAAAATTTGTTTAATATTTACTTTTGATATTGAAGATTATTTTTTGCTGTGATAAAATCATATCACTTTATATAAGGAGGAAATTATTATGGTTAAACCAACAAGTAAAAATAAAAAAGTAGCAGCAACTACTAATGCTGTAAAATCAGTAAAAGTTGCTAGTAAACCTGTTAAAAAAGTTGCTGTAAAACAAGCTGTTAAAACGCCAGCAAAAGTAGCATCCAAACCTGCAGCAAAAGCAGCGGTAAAGACTACATCAAAATCTGTTAAATCAGTAAAAACAAATACAAAATCAGTTGTAACGAAAAAAGTTGCACCGAAAAAAGCTGTGAAAGCACCGGTTAAAAATAAGAAGCTTAACTCATCGAAATTTGTTTTAATATTGTCAATTTTGTTACTTATAGCAGCAGGTGTTTTGATAGGTATCAAAAAGTTTGTAGTTAAGAAAAATGTAAAAACGACTGTATTTTCCCTTGTTTCAAAAGATGGGGTGCAAAAGGTTGATTTGAATTTGATGGTTGCTGATAGTGACCCTGTGAGGTTAAAAGGTTTGATGGGAGTTAAAAAATTGGCACCCAAAAGTGGAATGATTTTTGATTTCGAAGAACCAGGTTATTATTCTATGTGGATGAAGAATATGAAAATTCCTTTGGATATGGTGTTTTTAAATAATTATGGTAAGGTTATAGTTCTTGCACCAAATAGACCTGCAAATAATGAAGATTTGATTACTCCATGTTCAATTGAATTGGAAGGTATGAAAGCAAGAAATAAGAAATTAAAATTGAATGAAGATAAATTTTTTGATAAGTGTGAAGAAAAATACCTTAAATATCCAAATTTAACCAGGTATGTATTGGAGCTTCCTGCAGGAACAATCAAAAATCATAATATGATGCTTGGTGATGTATTGCTTCGTAAATAAAAATTTTAAATGACTTTTTATTATGGCTACTGTATATAAGCAGTAGCTTTTTTATTATTATAAATAGGGATATAGCTATGAAGAGTGTTACCAAACGACAATTTCAGATAGGAGAAAAGATAAAAAGAACATTATCTATAATGTTTAGAACAGGTGTATTTGCTGGTAGAATTAATGATATTTTTTCCATTACAGAGGTTAGTCCAAGTCCAGGATATCAAACTGCATGGGTTTTTATTGCTGCATTGGATAATAATAAAAACTCAAGTATAGTAAAAGAATTAAATGCCATGAGTGACGAAATTAGATGGGAATTAGCAAATAATATTAAAATGAAATTTACTCCAGTATTGATATTTAAATTTGATAACTCTCTGGAATATGCAAACAGGATAGAAGAAATTTTAAATTTCCCTGATGTAAAAAAAGATTTAGAAAATTAAATTTACCTATATAGTATAAAAATTTTTATTACTTACTGTATTCGATAGTTGCGCCTTGCTTTAATTTATCAAAATATTTATTAGCATAGGTTTCAAGTTTTTCATCATATGCAGAAGCTCTGATTCGCATTTTTTTTTCGTCTGAGATTTTTTCCTTATACACTGCTTTATCACATACAAAAAATATTGTGTTTTCACCATTTAATTTTACTGGAGCAGAGGCAGAGTTTACAGGTATATTAATCAAAGAATCATATAATTTTTTATCCATATCCTTTGATAAAATAGTAATTTTGTTTACTGTTCCAATTTTAGAATTAATTTTTGTAAAATTTTCAAAATCTGTACAAGAATTTATTTTTTCTATTACTGATTTAAGATTAGCATAATCCTTATTATTTTTTAAAGTAAAAGGGATAAGGGTATAATTAAAATTATCTTTATTTTCCTGCTGTACTACATTTTTTATAATAGAATCCAGTTCGTCATCATTTAATTTTACAAAACCGCGTAGAACTTGGTAAATAAATTTTAACCACAATAGATCTGTTTCAACCTTTTTATTAAAGGTTTCTTCCTTTAATCCATTTTTTATAAGTTTTTGGTATAGATTCCTATCCAAACCAAGATATTGTTTTGTTTTTATTTTATAATTTTCTATTTCTTCCGCGCTGATAGAAATACCAAATTTTTTTGCCTCGGTTATTTTTATTTTATCATCAATAAGTTCTTTTAATGTAGTTTGATAAATTTCATTTTTATCCAATTTAATGCCTTGTTTTTTTATAAACTCGGTAACAAGTTTTTCGCGCTGTGCAATATCGTATGAAGTTATAGGCTTTCCATTTACCACAGCAATAATTGATATGGGATTAGCATTGGTTAAATATGGAATGCAAGAAAGCACACACGCATAAAATATTTTTTTTATCATAATTTTCCCTCTATTCGGCATCTTCATCAAGGTTGTTTACATTAAAGCTGCTGGACACAGAACCAAGTGTTTTAAATTTTAGTGTAAAATAGAATGCTTTATCTCCCTTATAATCTCTGTCCTTTGTGCTATTATTAACAAAATTTAAATCAAAAGTGAAGCAATCATTTTCATAAGCAAGACCAGTTAGAACCTGTATATTATTTTTTATGTATAAATCATATCTTTCACCTGCAAAAATTCGCCAATGTTTTGTAATTTTTGAACTGATATATACTCCAGCTTCATTTTTATTAACAGGAAGTTCATGTTCAACTATCATATCTTTTAAATAGCTGTAATTTAATGTAAGATTTAATCTATCAGTTCCGGTGTAGGTATATAAATCGTGTCTTTTTATTTCCATATGTTTGTTATCTATTCTGGCCTTATATTTAAAAGTTAGGTATTTATTTGGTGAATAATAGGTGCTAGCAATTATATTGGAAAAGCCACTTTTGTTTGAAAGACCACTGTTTTCAAAATATAAATTATCCGGCGTATTTATATTATAATTTTGCCCTATAAAAAATCCAAGTACCCTATTATTTTTATAATTTTGAACTAAATTAAGACCATAATTAAGCCTGGTACCACTTTCATATAAATCGAATCCGGCAAACCTGTTATGATTAAACATATTTTCCATGGTAAGCTCTAAATATTTACTATCTATATTAGGAATATTTTCTGATTTATTATATTTTGGAGAGTGAATAAACTGTATTTGCGGTTCAAAAATTTCTGTTTTATTATTTAGTTGTCTGTATAATGGGTATTTCCAAGATAGATCAACACCTGTATTTAGCCTGCCTTTGGTTCCTGTATAATAATTATTACCAATTCCTGTATTAACATTTTTTAACATAAACATATCGCCACGTAAATCGAGTCCTAAATTAAATAAATGGCCGCCAGTTGTTTTATATGGTTGCAAGAATCTGATAATTCCGGATGAACGAAAACTGTATTCATCCTTTGTATTATCGGATACATAATCCAACATTGTGTTTGCCGTATTTAGGTTTATATCAAAATATCCTCCATATTTATTAGGTTCAGTTAGTGTCCTGTAATTTATAATAGGAAAAATCCTTGGCACATATCCATTTGATAGATTTCGCAAATCTTGGTATGAATAAAGATTTGCAGTAAGATAACTTTTTTCAAAACTTCCTTCCAATGTGATACGAGAAAGAAGCCATGGATCATAATTTGATCGATATAACCTTAGATAAGTATCGTCACTTGCCCTTTCTATATTGGCATTTAATCTCCATGTATCATTTATTTCTATATAGTTATTTGTTTTAAAATACCATCTGTTTTTTTCTTTTTCGTATTTATTTTTATAACTGATATTAGTTACATTGGTACCGTATTTATAATTATGCCTATATTCTGCATTTATTAAATTTCCGTGTAAACTTGTAAACATAGGGGTCAAGGTAAGGTCGTTATAATTACTTAATTTTAATAAAAATGGTGTTTTAATTACCGATCCCAAATAAGAAGAATTTCCAAATTTTGGAATTAAAAACCCGGTTTTGTTTCCAGATTTATCAACATGATTTCTGAAATATGGAAGGTATAATATTGGAACATTCCACATATAAAAAAACATATTTTTAAAAGTTAAACTGGAATTTTCTTTATTATGAGAAATTTTACTTGCAGAAATTTTCCATGTAGGTGTACCAGAGCATTTTTTTAAACCTTCTTTACATGCCGTATATTCCACATCGTTAAATGATATTTTTTTGTTGTTTTGCATAGAGGCAGAATTGGCCCTAATAAAAGAGCTGTAACCAAATTGCATATCCATCATACCAAAATTTACAGTATCATTTTTTGTATTGATTACAAAATCGTTTGATTCAAGTTTCGTATTATCACTGCCACCTTTAAAATCTACTTTCCCAATGGTTTTTATTTCAGATGTCTTGGTATCATATTCTATTTTATCGGTAACTATATCTTTATCATTATACTTAATGTTTACTGTTCCACGACTTGTAAATTTACCGGTATTTTTATCATAAATTATTTCATCTGTATCAAATATTGCAGTATTTTTACTAGGGGTATTTGCAAGTAATAAATTTGGTAAAAATAACAAGAAAGTGATAAGAATTTTTATCATTAAATTTTATCCTTGTTATTTGGTTCGTAGTATAAAATTTTATATAAAATAAAAATTGCGGCAAATGTTAATAAATATACCAGAGGATATAATTTATAATAACGTCTTAACATTTCGAAAGAATATAGATATAGCATTTGAATAGTACTCATCCCGGAAATTGCAAACAGCATATTTTTACTGCTGGAACGTTTTGTAAAAGAAGATTTAAAAATTGCAATAAGCGACACTAAGACAAAAATAATATTATATAGTGGTTTTAATAATCGTTTATGTAATTCGACAAGATATTTTGGATAGCTTTCTTTATCAGAATAACCCAGTTGTTTTGCAAGTAACAACTCAAAAAATGTAAATTCCTTTAAATGTTTTTTCCTTATATAATTTTTTGCGATTACCCCAAGATCCGCAGTATATTTATCAAAAGAACCAAAAGTATATTTTCCCATATTATTTTCTTCAAAGCTTCCATTTAATAAGGAAATTATCATATTACTGTCGGTGGTTATAAGCATACCTTTGCTTGCCATTATAGTTCTGGTTCTGTCCTTATTTCTGCCATCGTGTATAAAAATTTCATCCAGGATATTATTTTGTGCCTTTTTAACATATATTGTTAAACCACTTGCAATTTGGTTAAATTCCCCTTCCTTTAGCATTAAAGCAGATACATTATTTTTTGAATCAAATAAAAAATTTTTATATTTTGTTTCATATTTTGGCGCAATGTATAATGTTATATAAAAACATACTAACATTACTATTTTTGTTATATTTATTGCAGGACGGATAAGTTGTTTTGTAGATTTACCTGCAGCTTGCATTACTATTAATTCTTTATCAAGGACCAATTTATTATACACAAATAAAACAACTGCAAATAATGATATAGGAAGTATCGTTGTAAGTAGGTCAGGAAATAACAAAGAAGTTAGTTTTAAAAAAGTAAAAAAGCCTATATTGTCATTTATTATATAACTGATTAAACGTAGTATTTGTGTAAACCATGCAATACCTAGTAATACGGATGATACAACAAACAATCCCGCAAGTATCTGTTTTGCGATATATTTGTCGGTAATAGTAATCTGTGGAGCTATTTGCAACATAGGGCATAGTCTACTATAACTTTTTTATTTTTAAAGAGTTTTGTATTATGTAACGTTTATTATAATTTTAACTCTTTTATTAAAATTTCTGCCTCATCCAGCCATTTTTTTATTGATACATTAATTCCATTTTCCCAGAAATTTGTATCAGTTGGATTTAATCCAAATGGTTTCATTAACTGTATTGCATTTTTAGTGGAACCACTTTCTAGCATTTCTATGTATAATTTTTCGAAATTTTTAAGATTATTGGATTTTATAGCAAATAAACTTTGTGTAAATAATTCACCAAATGCATATGAATATACATAGAATGGACGCATAAAGTGAGAGACATAGCACCATAAATTTTCTATGTTTTTATAGGTAAAAATTTCGCCTTCCTCTCCATACATATCTTTTGTCACCTGAAGCCAGGCATCATTAAAATCTTTTGTTGTTAATTTTCCATTTTTTCTTTTTTCATGTATTATTTGCTCAAATAAAGAGAAGCTGATTTGGCGATTTACGGAATTAATCCAATCATTTGCTTTGTTAAGTAATAAAACCAATTTTTCTTGTTTATCAGTAATTTTACTTATCATATATTCAAAAGTTAACATTTCGCCAAAGATACTTGCAGTTTCAGCATAGGCCATAGGAGCCTGTGCCTGGAGAGAGCCTTGCATATTACCCGCAAGAAGCCCATGTACAGAATGACCCAATTCATGAGCCAAAGTCATAACATCCCTTGTAGTACCCATATAGTTTAAAAAAGTCCATGTGGAAACCTTGCCACCCTTTGATACCACGGTGTAATTATATGCACCACTTGTTTTTCCATTATATACCGGAGCGTCAACCCTGTTATTTTTAAAAGAATCTTTTATCAGATCGGCAAGTTTTGGAGAAAAAGAATTATATGCGGATAACACTATATCTTTGCAATCATCCCATTTATAATAAGTTTCTGATTTTAATGGTATCATTGCATTTCTGTCGGACCAATTTAATACTTTTTTACCAAGTAAATTTTTAAGTATATTATAATAACGCTTACCCTGTTGTTTACCATATTTTAAAACACTTTCATGCAATGCATTTACAGTTTTGTCATCTAGGTTATTTTCAAGATTCCTTGCCTCCATTATATGTTTTAGTCCCCTCTCGGTATCCATTAAATTTTTTTGACCCAAAATAATGTTTAGTGCCCTGGTCCGTAGGCTTTGATAATTAGAATTTTTTAATTCTACATTTAATAAGTCCAAAGCTTTTTTACGAAGTTTTGATTTAGGAGAGTTATTTGCTATATGCAAAATTTCAGAAAAATTATAGGTTTTAAAGCCCATTTTAAATTTTAATTTTGTTTCTGCCTCCTCAAGTAGATCGTCCCATTCATTTGATAAAAAGGGTGATATTTTTGTAAGAATTGTTTCAACATTTTCAGATAATTGATATTTAGAAAACTTTCTTATCATATCCATATGAGGTTTGTTTTTTAAAAGTAATTTTGAAGATTTTACTTGTTGGTCATAATATTGTTTATCAAGTTTTCCTAGTTCTATATCAAAGAATGACAAATTTGCAAGAGCAATAGATATTCTTTCGTTCGCAATAGATGTTTGTTTTTTTATTTCCTCGTTTTCAGCATCACGGCTGCTGTTTAGATAAAAAAATGCAAAAATACTACTAGTGATTTCATCTATTAAAATAAAATCTTTTAGTGCATTTTCAAGATTGGTATCTAAATGATCTTTGTATTTTTTAGGAAAAGCTTTACAAATTTTTTCAACTTCATTTATGTCCTTTGTTATTTTCGGATCGTTAATAGATTCATATAGTGGAGATAAATCCCATCTGGTATTAATTAGATTTATATCTTGTTTCATTATCATTCCTTTAGTAATTTTATTTGGATTGGATTTTATTGTATTTATAAAGTAATTACTAGTTTAAATTTTTAATTTCTGTTTCTATTTCATTAATAGAGTAATCTGGGGTTGAAAGGCCAGCTGCAATTCCGCAGTATTTTTTACCATCAAACCAATTTTTATCTAAATCTGACTTATTTTCAACCTGATATACTGAATTACAAAATTTTTCTGCTGTAATTATCAAGGTTTTTGTATTAGATGATTTTTTACCACCGATTACTATCATAATATCAGCCCATTTAGCAAGTTCAGCAACAGAATTTTGATTATTTTGTGTCGCAGGGCATATGGTACATATTGATTTAAACTCTTTTACTGTTTTTTTTAAAAACTCCTCTGCCAATTTAAATTCTGGTATAGGCTTTGTCGTTTGTGAAATTAGGGCAACTTTGTGAGGAATATTTAATGTTTGTAATTCATTAAAATCTTTGAATACTATTATCCCTTGCGACACACGACCACATATTCCCATAACTTCGGGGTGATCTTTATTCCCAAACAAAAATATGTTATATCCATCTTGTATTAATTTATTTGCCAAATTTTGAACATATTTTACCCTGGGACAAGTAGTATCAACAATTTTAATATTTCTGTTTCTCATAGATAATTCAGAGGCCAATCCTATACCGTGTGCAGAAATAATTGTCGTGGAATTATTTGGAATATCATCAATATTCATAGATTTTATATTAAAATCTTTCTTTAATCTTTCAGTTTCATTTGGATTATGAATTATATCTCCACCTGCAATAAAGGAGTTAGGTGAATTTTCAGCTATTTTAATAGCTCTTCGTACACCAGCACAAAATCCAATAATTTTTGTTTTTTTGATTTCCATTTTTTTAGCTTATACTAATAGTTGTTAAATATAAATCATGACCTTTAAAAATCCAATATTAAAAAATTACTTTTAATTTTAACATGGTATTATATAATAGGTTTACTTTAATAATGGAAAGATTTAATGACTAATTATTTAGATAGTATAAAAAATGATAAATTTGAAGTTAGATTAACAAAAAATAATGAAGAATTGGTCTTAGCACAGAAACTTCGTTACAAAATATTTTTTGAAGAAGATGGCGCGATTCCATCGGAACAAGTAAAAAAAGAAAAAAGAGATTTTGATGAGTTTGATCCCTATTGTGATCATTTAATAGTGGTAAATAAAAAGGTAGATGTAAATTCTGATGATTATATAATAGGAACCTATAGATTAATGAAGAAAGATGGGGCTAAAGCCCTTGGCAAATGGTATTCAGATACAGAATTTAATGTTTCAAAATTTAATAATTATGATGGTGAGGTCTTAGAATTGGGCCGGGCATGTGTAAAAAAAGAATATAGATCAAAATTAATTATGACTATGTTGTGGAATGGCCTAGCAGCATATATGTTTGATTATAATATCAAATTAATGTTTGGATGTGGAAGTTTTTTAGGAACAGATGTTAATCAGTATAGGCAGTCGCTTTCTTATCTATATTACAATGATTGTATTGCGACCGGTGATATGGAGGTAGAGGCAATTTCAAAAGATAAATGTGAGTATCCAATTATTTCGGAAAGTGAATTTAATTCAATAGCTGCGTTTCAGGAACTTCCTACTATGATTAAAGGGTATCTTCGTATAGGATGTAAGGTTAGTCGCAGTATTTATATAGATTGGAATTTTAATTGTTTTGATATTTGCATAATATTTGAAACAAAAAATCTTAAAAAAAGTTATTTAGATCATTATAGAAAAATTATATCTAATGCTTAGAATAATATTATAAAAAAATTTATTGTAGTTTTGTTTTCTGAATATTATAAACCAAAAAAGCAAAAATTGATGAAGGTTGCTTTTTGTTTATTAATTTCTTATCCACAGTTTTAAGTACGGCGTGAAGAGCAATTTCGTACAATTCTGTTTTTGCATCTTTTCTGTTAAAAATAGATGCGGTTTTGTATATAAATTTTACCTTTGTTGTCCACCAGTCACCTTTTTTTTGTGGCATATCAATTATTTCAACTGTTCTTGTTATATTATTTTTCATTAAATCTTTTATTTCTTGTAATTCACCATCTGATTTATTTATAAAATGACTGTATGCGTTTGTTATATCTGGACTGCCATCAGCCTTAAATCCTAAAATACTGGGCCTTTTTAGTAACCAACCGTGATTAAAATCTTTGATATCGCTTTCTAAGCCAAGATTGTTTTCCATTAAAATTTTTGAGTTATTTACAGTATATCGATTTATTAAATATTCTACTATTAATTTTTTCATAAAATCATTACGAATTTTCGCTTTTTTACCAAGTGCTTGTCTTTCAAGTGGAATAATAGAAAAATTATTATCAGTTTCATTTTGATTTTTTATAATAAGGCTTTGGATTTTGAAATTATCTTCCTCTAAATAATTAAAAAAGACACTTGCAGAATAAAGTAAAACTATACTGGATATAAAGCACAAAAATCCCAAAATCCACAATGGAGTAAATGATATATGTTTTTTGTTTTGTAGCATTTTAAATTACCCTATTATATATAGATAACAAATCATCCGCCCTTATAGAATGGAACATATAATTTTCTGAAATTATTTTTTGATATTCAGGCTCGTTATATAAACCGTTAACAGTTATATATCCTATAAAACTTTCTTTATCTGTGACTATATTATCCTTTATATCATTTATTATAAATACAATTTTATATATGGATGTCGCAGTAGCCTTTGGCATCTGTTTTAGATACTTTCCTGAAACAAATAACTTTAGTACTTTATCAACAAAATCCAATTTTGGAAAGGTTATATTATGGTGCAATCTTTTCATATCAAGAATTTGAACGGTTCTTTTTATGCCGCTATTTGATGTATCAATATATTTGGTGTAATCATTTTCTATAAATGCGGAAAATACTTCTTTAGATGTAAAATTGCATAAATAGCATTTCGTATCATCATTTAAAAAACCTATTTTTATTTTTTTTGTTTTATCCTCTTTGCAATCACACCACTTATTATAATTTTCAGCAAAAGAAGCGGATATAGAAAATCTGTTATTGATATAATTTGTTAAAAAATTTTGTTCCATATAATCATAAATATCTAAAATTTCTGTAGTTATAGCAGGATTTTTACCATAATAAGTTTTTGTATAAACAAATTTCTTATTTACAGAATCCCAATTAATAAATATAGGTTTGTTACTTTTTGAAAAAGCACGAATTAAAATTAATGAAGATAAAATTATGCTTATAAAAATTGATATATATAGCCATTTTGAAATTGCATAAATCCCAGCAATGTATTTTCGTTCTGGGAATCCAGCAACATCCACCTTAAACGGATAAACAGGTGAAGAAGTTAAATCACCACCATCTGATTTTTTTTTGGATTTAGATTTTATACTGTTGTTTGAAGTAACCATTCTGGTAATCCCGGTTTTGTATCAACCTTTATACAAGCACACGGAGACATCTTCAGTTCATTAACATCATAACCAACACCAACAGGGTCTGGTTCATACATTTGCCCACCACAACCAGATACTAACAATAGTAATGACACTGCAAAAAATTTTTTCAATTTACAACTCCTTATCCTTCGTATAGAAGGTTACAAGATAGGATTTTTTTATGCAAGGTATTTTTCATGGTTTAAAAATTTAATGAACATGTTATAATTTGCCACATAAAAAAAATTGAAAGTTTTATAAATGAAAAATATTCTTAATAAATTGTATAACTATGTTTTGAAATTAAGTGAAACAAAATATGCAATGGTTGCAATGATATTTGTTTCGTTTTTTGGAAGTATTATATTCCCCCTACCAACAGAAGTAATTATGATACCTATGATACTAGCAAGGCCGTCAAAGGCGTTTTATATAACGACAATAGCCCTTATAACCAGTGTGCTTGGAGGAATTGCAGGATATTTTGTTGGAGCAGTTTTTTTTGAAAATATTGGAAGTAGAATTTTATCAATTCTTGGTTATACAAATATGTTTAATGATTTTTCTGCACTATATAATAAATTTGGATATTGGATAGTGTTTGCAGGTGGATTAACGCCGTTTCCGTATAAAGTAATTTGTATTGCAAGTGGAGTTTTCAAAATGAATCTTGCAATATTTATTATGGCGTCTGCAATATCTCGTGCTGTTAGATATTATTTTATTTCATATCTATTATATAAATACGGTGATAAATCGAAAATATTTATAGAAAAACATCTAGAAATGTTAACTATAGTTGCATTTATCTTATTGATACTTACCGTATATTTAATAAAATTACTGTAATAGAAAA
Organism: uncultured Alphaproteobacteria bacterium; assembly: GCA_963544995.1. GTDB lineage: Bacteria > Pseudomonadota > Alphaproteobacteria > Rs-D84 > CACZYB01 > CACZYB01. The sequence continues at coordinate 61,718 of CAUUHH010000001.1, forward strand.
CTATATTTTTTTACGACCAGATTTCATTGCACTTAGTATTGCGGAAACGCAAAGCTTACCATCGACATAGGCTTCAGCTTTCCATTTTTCAAATGGTTTACGCTCTGCGAATTTTTCAACTTTTATTAGCACTTGGTCACCAGGGATAATGCGATTTTTAAATTTTGCATTATCAATACCTGTTAAAAGGACTATTTGACCCTTATCCTCATCTGGATCTGTCGTTGAACCAACAAGAACTGCTGTCTGACACATAGCCTCTAGCATTAAGACACCAGGCATAGTTGGAGTTGACGGGAAATGTCCATTAAAAAATTCTTCGTTAACAGTTATATTTTTTATTCCAGTACCACTTTTCCCGGGAATAATATCAATAACTCTATCGACCATCAAAAAAGGGTAACGATGCGGTAAAATACTTTTTATTTCATCAATATACATTACATTATCAGTCATAATACACCTGTTTGAATTTTTTATTAAAGTGTGCATTAAAATACCACTAGATTAATAAAAACTCAAGTAATTTTATATAGCAATTATTTAGAATTTTTTTTGGTTTTTACCATATGTTTGATTAGTATTGCGGATTTTAGAAAATCTTTTAATGGCATCGCTGGGTAACCACCAACTTTCTCACCATCTGGGATATCCTGTGCAACACCTGTTTTTGCAGAAATTTGAACTCCATTGCCTATATTTAAATGGCCTGATATACCGGCCCCTGCTCCAACAAGCACCCAATTACCAACAGTTGTTGATCCAGCAATACCACTCATTCCAGCAAAAATACAATTTTCACCTATTTTAACGTTGTGGCCTATTTGTACTAGGTTATCTATTTTAGTTCCTTTCCCTATTACTGTATCACCGATGGTTCCCCTGTCGATACATGTATTTATTCCTATATCTGTATTATCGTGCAAAACAACGCGGCCCAATTGCTGAACCCAAATATGACCGAATGAACCGCTGTACCAGCCAAACCCATTTCCCCCGATACAGCTACCTTCCCCTATATTTACGTTATTACCAATAATTGAATGACTGATTACTGCATTTTCCTTTATAAGGCAATTATCACCTATTTGGACACCAGCCTTTATCTTTACACCGGAACCTATATAACAATTTTCACCTATATAGACGCCCTGTTCTATTACAGCAAAATCACCTATGTGAACACTGTCCTTGTTTTTAAATGTAACAGTATCATCCACACTAGCAAAACGAGAAATACCTTTTTTGATTGTAGCATTATCCGTATAAAATACGTCGGTTAATTTTATAAAAGCTAGCTTTGGATTAGGAACGATAACAGGAATAACAGAATCGGGAAGTAAAGACAAATTATCCCTAGTTATAAAACAAGCACCAGCGGTTATATTTTTTAATTTTTCTTTGTATTCTGCAGATTTATCAAGTTGTTTATTTAAACTAGCTACAAGGTCTAGGTATATTATGCTGGTTTTATCAAAAATTTCGAGAGATCCAAGATTTGTAATCTTAAAATCTGAAAATTGGTTATTAAATTCACCACCGGTAATTTTTGCAATTTCAGCAATAGTAATAAAATCTAATTTATTATAAAAATTATCCATTATGTAACATCCCTATTTTTGAATTTAATTAGAACATTTTTCCAGTGTAAACGCAATATTTAATATTGATTCATTTATATCATGTTGAACTTTACGCATCTGTTTATCCTCGTATTCATAGATAAGCGCTGTTCTGTAGAATTTTTTGTCTTCATTGTACAACTTATAGAAATTTGCAATATTATTTCTTAACAAAGTTTTATTATTACAGATACAATCGGTTCTTGCCTCGTGTAGTGAATTATTTATTATTTTATCATTTATTATTTGATTTATATCTCTGTCGGCCACTACCATACAATTATTTTGCATACGATATTCTTTTGCATCGATCTTTAAAAAATTATCTATACCTTCATCATTTACCTTATTTATTCTTAACCTTTCTGCAATATTTGCAACACAGCAAGATGATGAGATATTCAAAATATTTTTATAATTATTCATTAAAATATTTAAATTTTTCTTCCTTCTTTCCTCTATTTTTTCACTATCATCTTCTTTTAATTCTTCCTCGTCATCATCAACCAGTTCTATTGGTTTTATATCCTCTTCTTTTATTTCAAGTGTACTTACTTCATTACTATTTGCAATACTATCAAGAAGTTCACGAATCTCGGTCTTACTTAATTTCTTATTAGAATTAGCTTTTTCATTTAGGACAAAAGGCATAACATCTATTGCGTCTTTTTTATGCTCCTTTTCTATTCTTTCTTTTCTTTGTTCTATTTGATAAAGAGGAATATTTGCATTGACACTTGCCCCACCCCATAATGGAATATTTTTATCTAATTCTGATGGATTCGTGTTGTAATCAGATATAGAATTATTATCAGCATCATTCAATAAAAAATCTTTTTTATTAGTTATATTCTTTGTTTGTACCATATTTGCAGATTTTTTGGAATCATTATTTATATTAGAGCAAGAGGAAAGATGGAAACTGCCAATTACGATAAAATATAATAAAATACGTTTCATAAAAAAACTCTCCTTTTTTTTGCTATATTATCACAAAAAGAAAGGAGAGACAAATAAAAAGTATTAAATAAATGTGTGAATTAGATTTATTTTACCTCTAACTTTATCTCCTTTACCTCCTCATTTAAAGCATCTATTACTTCGGAAGTAACATCCAATTTTGTGTCTATTACCACAGCTGTTTGACCGTTTATTATTAATGAAAATTTCTTTTCTTTTCCTATTTTACTTATTATCCTATCTAAGTAATCTTTTTGTACCTTTTGAAGAGAATTTATGTAACCTTGCTCTATTGCAGATAATTTTTGTTGAGTCGCCTTATCTGTATTTACCATATCTAGTTGAAAAGTTTGTACGGCCTTTACAAAAGCATCTTTATCCATTAATGCCTGCTTTGATTTTAAATCTGCCTCACGTTTTTCAAATTCTTTTCTTTTTTCCTCTACTGATTTTGTTACCTTTGCAACCTCCGCTTCTTTTTGTCTATTAAGAGATTTCATTACACTGGCCTCTTTATTAAGCCTTAACAAATCTATTACTCCTATGCTTAAATCACCTGCAAAAGATGGAGATACCAAAATAATACCTGTTAAAAATAAAATGAATTTTTTCATAACTTCCTCCTATTTGAAATATGTTTATTTCTATAACAGTGGTAAAAAATAGTCAATAGATATTAGAAATCTTGCCCTATCGAAAAACGGAATCTTTCTATTTCATCATACTTTTTGTAATGTATTGGGTAACCCCAAGAAAAAGTTATAGGACCAATAGGTGATGTCCATGCAATTCCATATCCAGCAGAGGTCCTTAAATCACTATCATATAATACTTTTTTATAATCTTTTAATTTTGGTGTACCAAGTTTTCCCCAATCATAAAATAAAAATCCTGATACTTTATACTTTTTTGGAATACCAACAGGGAAATTTAATTGGAAAGTTCCATCCAGTTCCCAATTACCACCGTATGCATAAAGACTGTTTACTGTACTTCTGGCACCAACTCCACTATAATCAAAACCTCTTAAAGTGTCGCCTCCTAACATAAATCTATCACTTCTGGAAAGAGTGGTTTTGTTTAATGCCTTTATATGACCGGCATTCATTGCAATACCAAATTGCCATTCATTATCCCAGAATGAAAAAGATTGTTTTGCAGAAAATACATTCTTTAAATAAGACTTATTTCCACCAAGGCCAGCATAATCAGTTGAAAAAGATAAAGCATAACCATTTCTGGTTTCATTTACGTAATCAATAGTTTGATCACGATAGGAAAAAGTGTTCCCTATTTTAAAAATATTATAATTGCCAACACCGTCTAATAACTTTCCAGATAATTTTGATGATATATTAGACATGGTTTCATGTTTACCAGACCAACGAACAGAATGATAAAAATTATCGTTATAATTCCAACCTAGTTTGAAGCCCAAACCTAAGGTATCTATATCATATCCATAAATAGAATTTCTGCGATATTGACTGTAATATAAATCAATACCACCAAGTAAATCACGTCCCCATAAATAAGGTTCAACAAATGATACACTGTAGTTATTTTGCACTTTTGATATGGTAGATGAAAATCCAAGTGTTTGCCCCTTACCCATGAAATTTGTTTCGCGAATACCAAATTCAAGAAAACCACTATTCATAGAGGACCAACCGGCCCCAAGTGATAATTCGCCAGTGGATTTTTCTTTTACCTCTACTACTATATTAACCTTGTCTTTTACATTTTGAACAGGAACTGGCGATATAGTTACATTTTCAAAGAAACCTGTTTCCATTAATTTTTGTTTTGATGAAATAAATTTTGCAGAATTAAAAACATCCTGTTCATCAAAATCTAATTGTTTTCTTATCACACGATCATACGTTCTGGTATTATTTTTTATATCTATTTTATTTATAAATACCCTTTTAGAGGCCTTTATTACAAAATTTATATCAACAATTGATGTATCGGCATGAGGGATTTTTTCTGTATCAATATTTACAAATGCGAAACCAAGCTCACCCATTTTGGTTTCTATATCTGTGGTTGTTTTTTTAACAAGAGAATCCTTATAAAAATTACCAGATTTTAGAAGTATAAGATCATTTAATTTTGATGTATCAAGATCTGTAATTTCATTTTTTAAAGTAACATTTCCTATTTTATACCTATTACCCTCTTTCAAATTAAATGTTACAAAATAATTACTTTGGGTTAAATCCATCTTGGTATTTTGTGATAAAATCTCGAAATCCAAAAATCCATTTTCAATATAAAAATTACGAAGCAATTCTGCATCATATAAAACCCTATCTTCGTCATAGGTGTCAAATACCTCTAATAATTTCCACCAGGAATATTCCTTACTCATAATCACATCAATAAGTTTATATGAAGTAAAATTATTGTTACCAGTAAATACAATTTTATCTATATAAGATTTTTTATTTTCATTTATTTCAAAAATAACATCATATTGATTATCATTTCTTTCAATGGTTTTTACATCAACCGTTGCTTTTAATAGTCCCATCCTCTTGTACAATAATTTTATTGCATCAACATCTTTTTGTAGAGAATATTTATTTAAAATATCGGTAGTTTTGGTTGTGGTTGTTTTTTTTAAATCATCCAGTTTAATTTTATCATACCCTTCAAATGCGACCTGGCGAACAGTTGGATATTCCGTTAAATTTACATTGAGAACATTTTTATCAATATTCAAACTAACATTTTTAAAGTATCCAGATGAATAAAGTTTTAATGTTATGTCATTTAGCTCATTATCCCCTATTTTATCATAAGAATCCGGAGCAATGATATTTTTTACCATTTCTGAATTGAGACGTTTTAGGCCTGAAATTTTTATATCATTTATTTTTGCATAAATTAAATTTGGGTAAATAAAACAAAATAGAAATAGGAATATCTTAGAATAAAATCTCATTTTGCAGACCACCACCTTATTACATCATTTGCGTTGGATAGCAGCATTAAAAATATAACTGCAGCAAGACCAATAAAATAAAATACAGATTTTACAATATCTGGAAGATCACGTCTTATAATACTTTCTATTAAAATAATGAAAATTTGACCGCCATCAAGTATAGGGATAGGAAATAAATTAAACAACCCTAAACTAACCGATATAATGGCCATTAAATACATAAAACTATAAAATCCATTTGAAAGTGCACTGCCACTGATTTTTGCAATAGAAATCATTCCTCCAAGTTCTTTTGACGATCTGGTACCGGTAATCATTTCGCCAACTCCTTTTATAGTAGTAGTAACTATATCTGAGATTTTTTTACCACTTTCATATACTGCAGCTGTAAAGCCAATTTTTTTATAATTTGCTGATTCTATAGTATATTTCATGCCAAGAAAATAACTATTTCCTTTTTTTTCTGCATTTACAGGGATAGTAACAATTTTGTTGTTTCGTTTAATTTTTAAAATATTATTTCTTTCAATTTTAAGTATAGATTTTGTATGTTTTAAAGCATTTCCATTTATTTCCAGTATTTCATCACCAACCTTTAATCCTGAAGATATTGCTGGCGAATTTTTTAATATTTCAACTATTGATATTTTTTGTTCTGGTAGCCCTTTGAATGAAAAGATAAATAAAAAAACTATAAACCCAAAAATAAAATTAAATAACGGACCTCCAAAAGCAATTGCTATCTTTTGATAGCGTTTTTTAAATTCGAAACTTTCTGTTTTTTCTGTTTCTGTTAATTTTGCCCTTGCCTCTTGTTTTTGTTTTATTGTTTCTGGAGCATCATTTTGGCCGAGCATAGAAACAAATCCGCCCAAAGGTATCATAGATATAGACCAAATTGTTCCATAAGAATCTGTCCACGAATATAAAGATTTACCAAAACCTATTGAAAATTTTATTACGCGAACCCCACACCATCTGGCAAATAAGAAATGCCCCAGTTCATGAACAAATACTATTATAGGCAATAAAATAACAAAAGCGAGTATACTCATACGTGACCTTTCTAAAATTTGTAAGTTTTTTGAATATACAAAATTTTAATATAAGAATCAAATACAATTTTAAGAATGCTTACCAATTACCCTTGCAAAAGTGATAACAAAAATTTTCTTTGCACCATATTTTTTTAAAATCTTTGAACATTCGTTTATTGTGGTTCCAGTTGTAAAAACATCATCCACAAGTAAAATAATTTTATCCTTTATTTTGTCTGAATGTTTTATAGAAAAAGCATTTTTAAGATTTTGTTTTCTTTCTTTTATTCCAAGATGCCCCTGTGATGCAGTATTTTTTATTCTGTTTAGTACATTATAATAAATGGGTTTTGAATAATGTTTTGCGATAATATTTCCGATTAATGAGGACTGGTTATATTTTCGTTTTATCATACGAAAAAGATGTATTGGAATTGGTAAAATTATATCCACAGATTTTATAAAAGAGTCATAATTATTAATCATAAGTTTTGCAATGAGATTAGCGAATTCTGTCCTATCAGCATGTTTAAATGGAAGTATTATATTTTTTGCCATTTCGTTATAGATGGCAACAGACCTTGCCATATCAAAATTAAATGATTTTTTTATACATGATGGACATAAATTAGAATCATTATCATACATATAAAATTCAAATGGATAGCCACAAGTAGGACAATAAGGCTTTGTTATAAATTCTAGTTTAGAAATACAATTATCACATAAGCCATCTGTATCTATACATTTTTTGCAAACATAGCATTCTGATGGAAAAATAAACTTTATTAAAAATTTTATAAATTTAGTTACCATTTCATAATGGCATATTCTTTTGCAGATGCATCTTCGTCACCGAAAATATCCGAGGCAGTAGCTATTTTCAATTTTTCTATTTTATCATTTGATACAACACGAAATGCAAAACTGTTTTCATCCCTGTTACTTAAGACTGGTCTTATCTGCCTATCGGAAATTCCACTTTCTCTTATAATATTGCTTACCAAGGCAAGACGTCTTGCCGTTAATTTTTTCTTATCCAAATTATTCATGGTAGATTGCGGTAATGTTATTTCGATAGAAGAAGTTGGTCTGTCAGCAACTATTTGAGAAAAAGATCTTAATAAATTTACACTATCACCAGAAATAGCGCTGCTTTCTTTCTGAAAATCAACTTTCATCTGTAAAACTTCTCTTGTTCCAACTTTTAATGAACCCGTTGGCTTTGCGTTTTTCTTACTGTTTTCAATCTTTGCTCTTATACTATTTACGTCTATCAAAGGTTCCGTTTTAACTGTAGCTCCAGGAACAGAATGTTTAACATCGGATTTATTAGATTCTTCTTTCGCATTTGTTGATTTTTGTTCATCAACTATATTTTCGCTGCCTCCACCTTCTTCTTCCGATTTTTTATCCTCTACTTTTTCCGCAGAGTCATCTGTATCTTTTGCATCATTAGTATCTTCGTTGGTATCATCAACATTCTCTTCATCTATTTCAACAGGAGATAAATACTTATTATCAGATAAATAAGTTCTGTTTAAATCTTTTTTCAAATCAGATGGAGAGATGTATGCGAAATTTTTCTCTATTTTCTTAAATTTTGGAGTAGTAGTAAAAATTTTTGTATCAACTTTTTCTGGTTTTAACGCCGAAAAAGCCTTTACAAAGGGATTATCTTTTATTTTAGTTCCATAATAAATTTTTTCTGTTTTATTATTTGTTTTCTTAGTAGGTTTTATATTATCACCCATCATATATGCTAAACTTTTTGGAATTTTCCTATTATTTGCAAGTGTTATTTCTTCTTCCCCTTCATAATCTTGATATTTAGGTGTTTGTTCTTTATGTTCAACTATTGGAAATAGAGGTGTGTTTGTATTACTATTTGCAACTGAAACAGTTTTATCCATTATTACTGGTGGTGTAAAATTTTTATGATTTTTTGTTTTATTTTGTTTCCTGTTTTTTTTAGGAGGAATGTTTGTAAATACCTTTTCCCCTACATTACTGCTATTTTCAAATTCTTTTGGTGAAGTCATAGAAACTAATACTTCTTCCCCTTCACCTATATTTAAATTATCAAACCTATCAATAATTTTTGATTCTTTTCTTTCTATTACAGGTTTATTAACAGCAACTTTTGCAACAAACTTTTCTATTTTTCTAAATGATTTCGTTTCAGAAGATTTCAGTTCTTCAATTTTATTATTTTTATTCTCAACGCTATCAGAAATTTTTAAATTTTGTTTTGTATCATTTTCTATTTTTGTTTCTGTGTTTAAATCTTCATCATCTGGAATGGATGCAATATTTGATACTTCTGCATCATCAATAAGAGCAATATTAGGTGCAAAGGCAGAATTTATATCTGATGATAAATTCTGCCTTATAACATCAAGGGCATAAGAATTATTTGAGATGTAAATACACATCAAAAATAAACTTATCTTTTTTAACATTCCTTTTCCCTTTCGCTCCTTCGATGTAGGTTTTACTATGCTTTTTTTATTATATCAAGAATAAAAAATAGAAAAATGCCATTGATATAATTTTTTATATGATATATCCTGCGTCAAGATCTTGATAAGGAAAATTTTTGAAGGGGTAATATGAAAAAATTTATATCAGATAATGATATATTTAATATTTCTGTTGGTAAGTGTAATGATCCGTTTAAATTCCTTGGCATACATAAAATTGAAGAAACAGATTTTTCTGTTATAAGAGTGTTTAACCCATTTGCAACTTCTATTATTGTTTTAACAGATGATATATCTTTTTCTCCAAGTATGGTAAAAATTCATGATAATGGTTTATTTGAAGCAATAGTTAAGAGTGATATAAAAAATTATAAACTTCTTGTTTCTTTTTATGATGGAAAGGAAAAAGTAATTAGTGATCCATATAAATTCTCATCAACAATAGGTGATGTGGATGAATATTTATTTAATGAAGGTAAGCATACTGAATTATTTAATAAACTAGGGGCTCATCTTGCAACAATGGATAATGAGAACGGTGTCTGTTTTGCCGTTTTTGCACCAAATGCATTTCGTGTAAGTGTTGTTGGGGATTTTAATAATTGGGATGGCAGAGTCCATGTTATGAGAAAAAATATCAATAGTGGTATATGGGATATTTTTATTCCTGGTATTGTTGAAGGTGTCGTTTATAAATATGAAATACTAGATAAAAATCAAAACTTACTACCTCTTAAAACTGATCCATTTGGGTATTTCCAAGAAATGAGACCTAAAACTGCTTCTGTGGTTTATAATTTAGATAGATTTAAATGGTCAGATAGTGATGTGTGGAATAGTAAAAAATTTAGCATTAATAACCTTGATAAACCAGTATCCATTTATGAAGTGCATTTTGGTTCATGGAAGAAAAAAGATGGTTGTAAGTGGCTCAGTTATAGGGATATGGCATATGATTTAGTTCCATATGTTAAAAATATGGGATTTACACATATAGAATTGATGCCAATAATGGAATATCCATTTGATGGGTCATGGGGATATCAAACAACGGGGATGTTTGCACCTACCTCTCGTTATGGCGGGCCAGAAGATTTTCAATATTTTATAGATACATGTCATAGTAATGGAATAGGTGTAATCCTAGATTGGGTTTCAGCACATTTTCCAAAAGATGAACATGGGCTTTCTATGTTTGATGGGACTGCACTTTATGAATATGAAGATAGCAGAAAAGGAGAGCATAAAGATTGGGGAACAAAAATTTATGATTATTCAAAAAAACAAGTAGTAAATTTTTTATTATCATCAGCTTTGTTCTGGGTAAAAAAATATAGAGTAGATGGAATTAGATTTGATGCGGTTGCATCAATGTTATATTTAGATTACAGTAGAAATTATAATGAGTGGGTACCAAATAAATATGGTGGCAAGGAAAATTTAGAGGCAATAGAGTTTTTGAAACAAGCCAATATTTTGTTATATAAGGAAGCACCTAATATTGCGACATTTGCAGAAGAATCAACTAGTTGGAAGGATGTGTCGAAACCAACAGAGGTTGGAGGTCTTGGGTTTGGATATAAGTGGAATATGGGTTGGATGAATGATTCTTTATCATATATAACAAAAGATCCAATATATAGAAAGCATCATCATGGATTTTTGCATTTTTGTTCAGTTTATGCTTTTAATGAAAATTTTGTTCTTCCTATTTCTCATGATGAAGTAGTACATGGCAAAAAAAATATGATAAATAAAATGCCAGGTGATGAATGGCAAAAATTTGCAAATCTTCGTTTATTTTATTCTATGATGTGGACATTTCCTGGAAAAAAGTTATTATTTATGGGGTGTGAAATAGCACAATATGAAGAATGGGATAAAGATAGCAGTATCAGTTGGCATTTATTATCAGACAGCAGACATAAGGCTGTGCAAAGTATAGTAAGAGATTTAAATACTATATATAGAAAAGAAGCTGCATTGTATGAAAATGATGCAAATGCAGCTGGGTTTTCGTGGATTTGTAGTGATGATAATCAAAATAGTGTTTTTTCATACATAAGATATGCAAAAGATAAAAACGATTATTTGATAATAGTTTTAAATATGACTCCGGTCGTTAGAAATAATTATAGAATAGGAATTCCAGATAGTGGAATATTTACGGAAATTTTTAATAGTGATGATGAAAAATACACTGGATCTGGAATTAAAAATAGCACATTTATAAAATATGAAAATATACAAAGTCATGGACATGAATTTTCAATAGAATTAACATTGCCACCACTTGGTTGTTTAATATTAAAGCCACTTAATTAATTTTCCATCCATTCTTTTACCCGCGCCAAGTGATTAAATTCTCCATATTGTTTTATATTATTACCTACGATTCCTTCGTTTGGACGACAGGTATATGGGGTATTTGGATCAGAGAAAAGTTTTATAGTGTTTAACAATTTTGCCTCAGCTAAATTTATCAATTCATCTATATCTTCGTCGATAATAATTTCTTTACAATCTTTTAAATTCCCTAATTTTATATATTTTAATGCATTTATTGGCCTTGGTCTGATATCTTTAAATCCGTTATTCTTAAGTATAATAGCTTCTATCAATAATTGTGGATAGATTCCTTCTTTTACTGATTTTTTAGCGGGTGTAGTTCCTGTTTTATAATCATATATACAAATTGTATTATCTTTTAAAACATCAATCCTATCGGCATTTGCTGTTATAGTAAAATCATTTGTAATTTCAAATTCACCTTCATTTTCGACGTAGGTTTTTTCTATTTTATCTATTATTCCTTTTTCATATTCGATAAACCAAGTTGCAATATCATTAAATTTAGTTTGCCAAAAACTGATTTCTGGAATGTCTTTAAATATTTTTGAATTGTTGTAGAGTAAATTTTTCAACTCTTCTACTGTAGTCATATTTTGCAATTTATAGGTTTCTAGACTTTTATGTATGATAGTTCCTATATCTGAAGCACTAGGTAGTTTATTTATTTCATCCAATTTTTTAAGTTTTAAAATTTTTCCAGCAAAGACTGTATAAGGGTCTTGATACCATTTTTCTATCCAAGTTGCAGATAATTTTTTTGGTCTGGCATATAATGGCGGAATAGGCGTAGGTTTTGAAATTCTTTTCCTTTTAATATTCCTGTAAGTCCCGTTCCACCATGATTTGATATCTTCATTTAAACCTGTATCTAAAGATAGATTATTTAATTTAAGTATAGCATCTAGTTTTGTAATCCATCTGGATGGAATAGTTGTAAAACCATCGACCTTATTAGAGTTAGTTAAAATAATATTTTTTTTACAAAAAAATTCTGTAAAATCATGAGAAGAAAGACCTATCTTTTTTTCAGGAAGAGGAAGTTTAAATTCTGCTTTCATAGATCTGTTCATCCATGGATCATCAGATGTTATACGAGGAAATGTTTGTTCATTTAATCCAGATAAAATATAATAATCTGCATCTAATAACCTGGCTTCGATAGAATTCATAATAGCAATATTAGGATGAAAATTAGAGGTAGGTCTTAATGAAATAGAAAATAGATAATTTGAAATAAATGTAAAATATGCCTTGGCAGTCATCCCGTCGATCATTCCAATTAATTTATCGTTTGAATAATCTGTTTTAATATTTTCCAAATCTTTAAGTAGTGTCCTTAATTCATCACTTAAACTGTTACCATTGTCATCACCCCATAAAATAGAGGTGGTATCAATATCAGTTGCATTTACAAAAGTTTCAACTAATTCAAGGTGGCTCTTTAGTAAATCGTATAGGTTATATTTTACTCCATCTGTCATTTTATCAGTGAAATTTTTTGTAATGGATTTTAAATGTAAAATTAAATTTTTGATATTTTTATAATCTGTTTGAAGTACTGTTAATTGATCATTAGATTTTTTTTCAAATGGCAATTTGTTTACAATGTAATCATCAATAAAATCCAATATACTATCGAGGCCATTGAAACAAGAGCCTTTTCTTAGTACATGAATTTCTAATTTTTGTATTATCTCATTTAATTCATTTTTATTATATAAAATATTTGTATATTTATGTCTTAATACTGACAATAATAAAAAAGGTTCAAAATTTTTGTAAATCATTTTTAAAACTAGTATTATATAATTGCCAGTGATGCTGTCACTTGCATGAATTCCAGCGGAATCATCAACAACTATATTCCATTTTTTAAGGTAACTTGATACTGATTTCGCAATTTTTCTGTCCGGAGTTATAAGTATTGCTTTCTTTTTTTCAAACACAACTTTCCTTAAAAAATGAGAAATTGCAAAAACTTCCTCTGCTTCATTTTTCATATTTAAATATGATATACCATCTATTATTTCTTTTGTAAGACCAGTTGCTGTATTTACGTTATTATCCATTTCAGCAAAAGCCATAATTTGTGATGAAAGCAGCTCTCTGTATTTAGAGGTAGCATCATACTCATCATATAAAGGTAAATCGGGGACATCAGCAATCTTTACACCAAGATTATTTACTAATCTTACCAAGCTGTATTGTGGGTGGTTTTGATTTGTTGTTGGATAGTCTGATAATAAAAATTTTATATCCTTTTCTGTTAGATTTTTATCCAACCCTGGCAGAATTAAATATCCATTATCCATATTTGCTATATTTTGTAACATTTTTGAAATAGGGATGAGCGAGCCGGTTGAGCCGCAGGCAAAAATTCTTCCTTTTGGTTTATTTCGTTTCCAAAAATCAACTTGAGCTTCGATTAGTTTTATTTTTCTATCTATTGGATTTAGATAACCTATTTGAGATAATAATTTCGGATATTCCTCGGTAATTACCTTTAAAAATTTTAATGTTTCTTGCCAATGTATTGAATATTCATCTGGAACTATTTTATCAAGATTTTTAAAATCTAATTGCTCCATTTCAACCGTATCCATAAGGTGAGCAAGTTCAACAGCAAGAGAATAAGATTGTTCCTCGGTTATATCTTCACCTAGATAACTATAATCTTTTACAATCTTTGATAAAATTAGGGCTCGCTCTACTTTAGGAATACTTTTTTTAATATCTTTTGTTAAATAATTATCATGATCAGATATAGAAATTTCATCTTCATCTATATCACCAAGTGGATATATATATGGTAAAATAGCGGCATCATTTTTGCTTAATTTTAAAAAAGTGCTTTTTATATGGCGACAAGCCCGTCTAGTTGGAAGTAAAATTATATCATTTGCAACATTTAAATTTTGTGATTTTGCTGTTTCTATTATGTAAGATGTAAGGACATCAAGGAAAGGATATCTGGGGGATATATTATATACATTAGGCATAAATTTTCCTTTGTTATTTTTCAAATAGTTCCTTGTATACATCAATCGATGGATAGCCATCCTCTATTATATCTCTGCCTGTTTTATATTTTTTATTATTTTGTTTTAAAAATTTTTGATATTTTTTTATTGAGATAGCAGTAATCTTTCCATAAAACCCAGTTGGATTTGCATCATAAAATTTTAACTCTTTTAATCTTGTTTGTATTTGATTTATTTGTTTATGACTTAATGAATGTATATTTTTCCAATTAGATGGTCTGTAAATTGCGCCTTTATTATTGTACTTTATTGCATCTGATAAAAGACAAACTGATAATGCATAATTTGTTGATGCATTCCAATTCATAATATATTTAAAATTTTTATATACCATAAATATTACTCCATCAGAACCGATAGGAGCAATTAAAGTTGCGAGAGATTTATTTTTATCAACTATTTTATTTTTTGGAATATTCACACCTAAACTTGCAAAAAATTTTGCAGATTCCCATTTATTTGAATTGATATATTCCCATGCTTTGGTATTAGATTTACTTACTATTACAGGTGTACCCCAAGTAACAGAACTATCCCACCCCATCTTTTTTAAATAATTTCCAGCGGAATGCATTGCATCAACTATATCACCAGTAATATTTTTAAAACCATCATTATTCCCATCAATTGCATAGGTATTAAATGTTGATGGCATAAATTGAAAATTACCAAATGCACCAGCCCAAGAACCATATAATTGTGATATAGTCATATCTTTTTTATCAATTATTTTTAAAGCATGAATTAATTCCTTTTTAAAAAATTCTGATCGTCTAGAATTATATGCAAGAGTTGTAAGAGCCTCTATTAAATCATAATTACCCTTTATTTCACCATATAAGGTTTCAAGTCCCCAAAAAGAAACAATTATTTCTGGTGGAATTTTATATTTGTCATATACATTTTTTAGTAAAGTTTTATAATTTTGCATCATAAATTTACCAATTTTTATTCGCTTTTTACTTAATGCAGAATCCATATATTTATAAAAAGTTTTATTAAATTCTGGTTGATAATTATCAGCATTGATAACCTTTGGATTATATTTTATATTTTCAAAAGCAAGAACCAGCGTATCCTTTGATATATTATGTTTTTTTTCTGCCTCATCCTTAAAAGATTTTATCCAATATAAAAAATCTGTTTTATTATAAGAATCATTATTACCTTTTTTTAATGCACTGGTAGAGCAGTTGCTGAATAATAATAAAGCTATAAATAAAAATTGTTTCATATGGCTAATTACTCCTTGCAATATCATCAACAATTATTTGAATAGTTTTTTTACCGTTCCATTCATTAATTCTAATTTTTCCAGCTATATTAAATCTGTCGCCTATACTATTTAATAATGTTTCACCCAGATTTGTATCTGATACTTTATATGCAATACATGAAATACTTTTACCATTATCGGATGCAATATAAAACCTTATATGTCCGCCATTTAGAGCATCACTTCCCGTTAATTTTGCATTTAAAATAGCAAACCTTGGTTCCTCGTTTGCGGTTCCAAATGGTTCAAGAATGGATAATTTTTCAACAAATTCACCAGTTATCCCTGTTATATCAATTAAAGAATCTATTTTTAATACAGGTATTATTTTTTTTGATGAAGTTGCTTCGTTTATATAATCTTTTAAAAATTCTTTAAATTTTGGAATAGAATCTTTATGTAATGAAAAACCAGCGGCCATTATGTGACCACCACCTTCTAATAAAATACCTAGTTCTTTTGCTCTTATTATTGCGGTTCCAAGATCTATTTCCGGTATGCTTCTTCCACTGCCATTTGCAATACCATTATCATCTATTGTTGCGACACAGGTTGGTAAATTATATCTTTCTTTTATCCTACCTGCAATTATACCTATTACTCCGGTATGCCAATTATTACCACTTACGAAAATGAAATTATCATCTGGAGTTATAGAATTTGATACTTTATCAAATGCTTCCTGTAATACAGATTGTTCTATATCCTTTCTAGTATTATTAAAATTATTTAATTTTGTAGCCAGATTATTTGCAACAATAAAATCTCTGGATGAAAGTAATTGGGCCCCTATTGAAGAATTTCCAACCCTACCACCAGCATTTATCCTTGGCCCCAAAATATATCCCAGATGATATACTGTAGGTGCAGTTTTAATTTCAGCAATATCACATAAAGATTTTAATCCAATATTTTGGCGTTTTGCCATAACCTTTGTCCCAACAGCTACAAAAGCTCTGTTTGCATTTACGAGTGGTACAACGTCACACACCGTTCCAAGAGCCACTAAATCAAGATAAGAAAAGAGATCAGGTTCTGGAATCTTATTTTTTTCATAAAATCCATCTTCGCGTAATGTTTTATTTAAAGCTACGACAAATAAAAACACTACTCCACATGCAGCAAGATATGTCAGATTTGATGTATCGTCCATACGTTTTGCATCCACGACAGCAACTGCATTTGGAATTTTGGTTTCTGCCTCGTGATGGTCCATGACTATTATATCAAGGCCCATATTATTACCTTCGTCGATAGCAGCAAATCCCGTAATACCACAATCAACGCTAACTACTAAGCTAACACCTTTGTCTTTTAATTCTTTCAAACCTTGTTTATTAACACCATACCCCTCTTGTTGTCTATCTGGAATATGAATAAAAATATTTCTTAAACCTATATCATATAAAAACCTGTACAGAACAGAGGTGCTGGTTGCTCCATCGACATCATAATCTCCAAATATACCGATAGATTCATTATTATAAATTGCCTTTACCATCCTAGTAACTGCACGGTCCATATCTTTCATAATAAATGGGGATGGCATTAAAGTTTTAAGTTGAGGATTTAAATAATTTTGTATTTCATCAAATGGAATATTCCTTGTAGATATAATTTTTGCAATGACGTCAGGTAAATCATACTTTTGAATTATTGTTGTAATTAATCTTTCGTCAAAAATCGGCAACTGCCATCTATAATTATTTAATGATGAGATTTCAGTTACCAAAAAGTCATTTTTATCGTTTTTATTGCCCTGCACCATTACTAATTCTTTCTGATAAGAATAGCTGTCAAACAATTATCATAATTGATTTATAAACTAATAGCTAATATAAATTTCTGTTCTTCTGTTTACAGCTTCGTTAAGAGGCATATTTTCCTCTGCAACCTTTTCTGTATCTGCAACAGCATTAATGAACACATTCTTTGGGTTTACGCCATATTTTAGAAGTAAATTTCTAACCTTTTCTGCGCGCATCAATGAAAGTTCAAAATTTTTTATTTTATTTTCAACTATTTTCATATTTTTTGAACGACTGGATGAATGACCAACTATAGTTACTATACCATCCTTACGTTTTACAAAATCAGCAACCATTTTTATAGCATCTGTATTATTTATATCACTTTTTGTATGAGAATGATATATTATACTATGTAAGAAAGTTATATTCTTTTTTGTAGAGTTTTTTGAGTATAAGTTTCTATCATACGACCCATTATAAATAACCTGATTATTTTGATCATTTTCTGCAATAATGTCTACTTTTGTTGTTTTAGCGGTATTTATAAGCTTTCTTTTGGAAGAAACGAAAGGTTTTTTTATACCTCTTTTTTCTTCAGCACTTTTTACAGCCAATTCAAATTCATCATCAATATTTTCCTTTTTATAACTTGCAGCAGTTATATCTATATTCTCATCTTTTTTAACTGGTTCTGGAATTATAACCTTTATTTCATCTTTTTTATCTGAGAATACAATTTTTTTATTTTCTACCTGATTTATTTCATTTTTTATAGTTTCAGTTTTTAAGGTTTTATTTTCTGCTATCTTTATCTGTTTTTTATCTTCTTTATTTTCAGAAACTTTAACATCTGTAGCTTTTTCTATTATCACTGGTTTTGTTGTACTTTTATACACAACATTTTGATCGATTAAATCGTTACTAGATACTGAGATATCCTGTTCGTATCCTGAAGAATCTGCACAACCTGAAAGAATTAAACATATCCCAAATAGATAAAGAAAATTTCTATTTATAAATTTCATTTTATTTCCCTTTATATACAAAGCATAGAATAATTTCATAATATCTTTTCCATATAAAGATTTCAATAACTTTATTTTTATAAAATTATTAATTTTTTATGAAATTTAGATATATAGGAATTCGTTTTTCACGAATTGCCTTTTGTTCGTATTTGGTGGTTTCCCAATCTGGTGGAGTCTTTGTAAAACTGGATGAAGATATTACATCCCAGCGAAATAAATTTTGATTTTGCATAATAAATAATACCCAGGTGGTATAGATATGATGATCACTTACAATAAGAAGATTGCCTTTTGATTTAATTAATCTTGCAAAAAGTTTTATATTATCATTATTTATAATACGTCTGTTTTCATTTCTATTTTTTGGCCAAGGATCTGGATATAAAATGTATATGGTATCAAAAATATCTTCTGGTAAATATTGAAATAGTAAATTTACATCATTTGGAAAAATACGAATATTTTTTATGTTATTATCAATTATTTGTTTTATGATAGATGCGTTACCATTTATAAAAACTTCTGTTCCAATAAATGCGACTGTTGGGTTCTTAAGAGCCATTTGTATCAAATGTTCACCGGTACCATATCCTATTTCGAAAACATATTTTGATGGTGTAAAATCGAATAATTTTGAAAAGTCTATTTTTTCATCTTTATTTTTTGGTATTAATATTTCGAAATCACACAAGTAATTTTCAAGCAAGACTTCTTTTGCTTTACTCATACCCTTACCTTTTCTTCGACCAAAGAAAGTTTTTTGTGTAACAATATTTTCCATTTTTATAAATTAATATTAAAGCCAATCTTTTATTTTATCAAAAAAGCTTTTTGTATTACTGTTCGTTTTTCTATCTAACTCGAATGCCCTTAATAATTCTTCTTGTTTTGCAGTAAGTTTTGTTGGAGTTTCAACAGTAATATTTAAATACATATCACCCCTTGCAGATGAACCAAGTGAAGTCATACCCTTTCCACGAAGACGTAATCTTTCACCCGTTTGTATTCCCTTTGGAATGTTTACATCTGCCTTACCACCCTCTATTATTGGGACCTCTATAATTCCACCAAGAGCAGCTTCCCCAAATGAAAGAGGGATATTTAAGAATAGATTTCTACCATCTCTTTCAAAAATTTTATGTTCTTTTATCATTATATATATAAATAAATCACCTGATGGACTGCCTGCAAATCCTGCTTCACCTTCACCACTTATTCGGAGTTTCGTTCCATTATCAACGCCTGATGGAATTTTTACTTCTAGTGTTTTTGACTCGGTTTCTATACCAGTTCCATTACAGTAAGAACAAGGATTTTTTACTTTATGACCAGTTCCATTACATTCTGGACACATTTGCTGACTCATGAAAAAGCCTTGTCTGATATTTATAACGCCGGCTCCTCGACATTTAGGACAAGTTGTAACACTATCACCACCATGACCAGAACAATGGGAACATTTTCCATTTCGTCTGAAAGAAATATTTTTTATAGTTCCAGTAAATGCCTCTTCAAGAGTTATTACCATATCATAACGTAGATCCTGTCCTTTTGTGGATTTTTGTGTGCTTCGCCCACCACCCATAAAATCAGAAAATATATCTGAAAATATATCTGAGAATCCACCTTCTCCGCCAAAATTAAAATCAAAACCATTAGAATTAAATCCAGCACCAGGGCCACCGCCCATCCCATTTTCAAAAGCAGCAGATCCATATTGATCATAGGCAGCTTTTTTTTGAGGATCTTTTAATACTTCATAAGCTTTATTAATTTCTTTAAATTTTTCTTCAGCAGATTTATCTCCTTGATTTCTGTCAGGATGATATTTCATAGCCATTTTTCTATAGGCACTTTTTATCTCATCGTCACTGGCACCTTTTTTAATTCCAAGTAAATCATAATAATCAGTATTTGCCATAATACATGTATCCCGTATAATTTGTAATTTTTATTATATGTCTAAATGTAGTAATTTATTACATAATTTTCAAGGTTTGTTATATATCTGTTTTCCAAAGTCCATGCAAAGTGCAATATTCATATACAGTAATAGGTTTTTCATTTTTTATACAAAATATTACCTCTGGTTTATCATTTGGTTTTAAGTATTTTATTTGGCCACCATTTTCTGTTTCAAGGTATATAAATGATATGTAATGATTTTCATCCATTGGATGAGTAATACTTCCTATTGTTACAGTTAAGATATCGTCATTTATCTTTATATCTGGAATATGTTTTTCCTTTGATGCATCGGATGTATTAGGTGTTAATTCAATAAATTCAGTATTATTAATAATTGTGTTTGACAAAATTACTGTTTTTGAAGTGGTATTTAAGTAAAATTTTGTATTCATATGTTTTCTCCTGTATGTTTGTTTCAGTTTAACAATAGTATATATATTAAGTAAAGTTTTAATGTTAAAATTTATTTTTTATTGTATTATTAAAATAATGTTATAATCTGAATTTGAATAGAGGAAATTACTATGCTTGAAAGTATTTGGAATTTATTTAGTTTTGATTTACTGCCAACCTTGCCTATTAAATTTAATATTATTCGTTTTATTGTTTTAATAATTTTCGTATCCATACCATCTGTTATTGCATATCTTAAACAATCTATAAAACGATATAGAATCCATATATTTGTTATGATGGATTTTTTACTGTTTTATTTTTGTATATTCGTTCCAGTTGAGGATATGTATTTTGATAGAGGCGATTTAACAATATTTGCAAAAACTTTGTATGTTTTGTTATTTTTGTTTTCTATTTTAGATAACAGAGAAAGGACAGATAGATGGAATAATGTTGTAAATAATTTTAAAAATATTAAAAATTCTGCTTTGGAATATATTCATAATTTAAATGGTAATTTAAACAGAAAAAGTAAACCTGTAGGTAAGAAAAATGCAAAAACAAAGAACAATAAAAAATAGTATTACTATTTCAGGAATAGGACAACATAAGGGAACAGTTAATACAATAAATCTTATCCCTGCAGATGTTAATACGGGGATAATGTTTGAAATAAAAGGTAAAAAATATTTAGTAAATAAAGAAAATGTTGTTGGCAATGGTGGTTTTACATATATAGGTGATGATGGTATAAATGTTAAAACAATAGAACATCTGCTATCAGCAATATGTGGTTTAGGTATAGATAATTTAATTATAAAAACAGAAAGTGAAGAAATTCCTATATTAGATGGTTCATCTGAATGTTTTGTGAAAGAATTAACTGAAAAAGCTGATTTTATAGAGCAAGATATTAGTAGAAAATATATTAAAATTTTGAAAGATATTGTTTATAAAGATGATAGTGGAGAAGTTAAATTATCACCATCTGATAAACACTTATTGACGTTAGATGTTACAATAGATTATGCAAATATAAAACCTATAGGTATAGAAAGAGAAGTTATAGATTTAACAGAAGAAAATTATAAAGATATTATTTGTCATGCCAGAACCTTTGCAAGAATGAGTGATGTAGAATACTTACATTCAAAAGGTTTATGTTTAGGAGCAACCCTTAATAGTGGAATTGCAGTAGATGAAGAAAAAATTTTAAATCCAGAAGGACTTCGCATGCCGAATGAATTCGTTTTTCATAAAATTTTAGATGCAATTGGAGATTTGTTTGTTGCTGGATACAGAATTATAGGAAATTATAAAAGTATTAAAGGGGGCCATACCCATAATAATGGATTAGTAAAATTATTAATGTTAGATGAATCTAATTATCAGATAATAGAACTGTAAATTTAGGAGAGCATTTTGAAGATTATTGGAATAGATCCTGGACTTAGGTTTACAGGTTGGGGAGTTGTTGAATTCAATAATAATCAATTTAATCATATAGCAAATGGAACCATAAAAATTAAAACAGATTTACCATTATCTGAAAGGTTACTTTTTATTTATAATGAATTAAGTAAAATATTAAAATATTATACACCTGATTTTGCATCAGTTGAGGAAGTCTTTGTAAATGTTAATCCATCATCAACATTAAAATTAGGACAAGCAAGGGGTATTGCAATTTTGACACCTGCTTTATTTAATATACCAGTTTTTGAATATTCTCCTAATTTAATAAAAAAATCTGTAGTAGGGGTTGGACATGCAAGTAAGGAACAAATACAAATGATGGTTGGTGTTTTATTAAATAAACCCAAAATAGATTCTGAACATTCTGGAGATGCCCTTGCAATGGCAATATGTCATGCACATAACAGAAAATTTGTATAATGATTTATTAAATTTTTATCATTTAATTAAAAAATTATAAAAAAAATGGAGTCATTAAAGACTCCATATTTTTTTGTTTTAACGTAATTAGCAACATTCTTCAGATTTTACCTCTATACCTTCACCTACTGCATAGCGTAAGAATTTGGTAATTTTTGCATTACCACCAATAGAAGCTACTACATCTTTTATCTTTTTTGATGGTTCCATAAAGAAAGCTTGTTCGTTTAAAACAACTTCTTCATAGTATTTATTTATTCTACCATTTACCATTTTTTCAACTATTTCAGCTGGTTTTCCAGATTTTAAAGCAGTTTCTTTAAATATTGCTTTTTCCCTTTCTAGAGAATCTGCATCAACATCTTCTATATTTAAAAATAGAGGGGAACTTGCTGCAACATGCATCGCTATTGTATCACCGATTTCAAGAATTTTTGCCCTATCTGCGGAAGATTCTATACCAACAAGAACAGCTATAAGGCCTTCACCATCTGTAACTTTGTTATGAACATATGATATAACTGCACCATTTTTAACCTCTACAACATCACTTCTACGGATATTTAGATTTTCACCAATTGTTGCTATTTCATTTGCAAGAGCATCCGAAACACTTACTCCATTAATATTTGCATTTAAAATATCATTAATATTTCCATTCTTTTCGAATGCAACATCTGTCATTGTTTTCACAAAAGATTGAAATTTTTCATTCCTTGCGACAAAGTCTGTTTCACTATTAACCTCTAAAACAATTCCTTTATTTCCGTCAACTTTTAAAGAAACAAGACCTGCAGCTGCTGTTCTGTCACTTTTTTTGGCCGCTTTTGATAAACCTTTTTTCCTTAAAACGTCTATTGCGGCTTCTATATCACCGTTTGCCTCAATTAGTGCTTTTTTGCAATCTAACATACCTGCACTAGTTCTATCACGAAGAGTTTTTACTAAACTTGCACTTATCTCTGCCATTTATTATTCTCCCTCTTTTACTTCTACTTTTGGATTTAATATTGCACCTAAATCAGCACCAGATTTTTTAAGTTGTTCTTCTAACCCATCTAATACTGCTTTTACTGCAAGATCAGTATAAAGTTTTATAGCCTTTATTGCATCATCATTTCCAGGTATTGGAAAATCAACATAAGAAGGATCAGCATTAGAATCACAAACTGCTACAACAGGTATACCAAGCTTGTTTGCTTCGGTAATCGCAAGAGTTTCTTCGGTCGCATCAATAATAAATATTATATCTGGAGAACCATTCATATCAACAACGCCACCAAGAACAGCATTTAGTTTTCTATACTCTAACTCTTTTTTAGCTATTTCTTTTTTAGTTAGCGCCAACTTTTCAGCATTTTTTATTGTTTCATCCAAATTTTTTAATTTTTTTATAGAATTAGCAATTGTTTTCCAGTTGGTAAGCATACCACCAAGCCACCTGGTATTAACATAATATTGTCCGCAAAGTTTTGCTGCCTCGGCAATTATATCTTGAGATTGTCTTTTTGTTCCAACAAATAAAATTTTACCACCATTTGCAGCAACATTTTTAAGTTCTGTTAATGCAGCGTGAAGCATAGGAACAGTTTTTTGTAGATTTATTATATGAATTTTATCTTTTACACCAAAAATATATGGAGCCATTTTTGGATTCCATCTGCGTGTATGGTGCCCAAAGTGACAACCAGATTCTATTAGTTCTTTCATAGTAAATTTAGGAAATGCCATGATTTTGTCCTTTCATTTTTATTAGTTATTTCCTCTACTGGTATTCTGATAAATCAGACTAATCTAGGTTATAAAGGAAGATTAAAACCTTTACCAGTATGTTTATTCCCTTTTTAAAGGGTTGGGTTATTTTATAAAATACTAGGCAAAAGTCAATAAAAAATCTATGGATACGTTGTTTTATTACAAATAACTATTTTATTTTCAATAAAATGGAATGCTTTATTTAATTCTATAACTAAATCATTATAACTTGTTTCATTAATTTTATTCCTAGCAGTAATTACAAAATCATATCCAATTAAATTATAATTTCTGATATTTTCATTTATTCCAGACCTTAATTTTCGTTTTATAAGATTTCTTTTTACTGCTAATTTTGATATACTTTTTTTACTTACTGTAATTCCTATATGTAAATTATTATCTGTAAATCTGGTTTTAGCCCAGTTTATTATAAATATAGAAGAGTTATATAAATTATTACTAGGAATAACTTTTATTCTTTCTGGTTTAAAACTGTTTTTAAGTCTTGTACTGGGATTTACCCTTTTAAAATCATTTAAACGACTTTTAAGAGGAATTATTTTTATAGGACTGTTTTTAAAATTTATAGAATTTACCATAATTACAATTTTTAAATAAAAAAAGGGCTGTCTAGCCCGATAAATCTTAAATTCTTTGAAAATTAGAATTCAACTTGAACACAGATTCTTTTTCTACCTTTCGCCCTTCTTGCACTTAAAACTTTTCTTCCGTTAAAAGTTGCCATACGAGCACGAAAGCCATGTCTCCTGCTACGAACTATCTTGGATGGCTGAAATGTTCTTTTCATAATAAATACCCTTATAATAAAAAATTTTTTCGTATAATATATATTGTTAAACAAAAAAGTCAAGCAAAATCGGGACTTTCTGTTGATAGGTTGTCCCATACCCCACTTTAAAGGTTCTATATCTTTAAAGAATTTAGTTCGCGAGCCACTAATTAAGCAGCCATTGCGAAAGAACGAGTATCATTTGCGTTCATTTTTTTTCGACCCGATTGAAAGTCGGAATCATCACTTAATACACCTTAACCCTTTATTGTATCCGTCAAAGCTATTTTACCCCCGTTAATGAATTTTTAAATTTTGGTGGAGGTATGGGGTACTGCCCCCCAGTCCGAAATACCTATTCTAATTAAGATTTAGTATTATAGTCATAAAGACATTTTTATTTTATAAATTATTTTTACTTTTTCAATATAATTTAATTACAAGTAATCTTTTAAATATTTTCCTGTATAGGAATTTTCTAGTTTTATTATTTCTTCTGGTGTACCAGATGCAATTATTTTTCCTCCACCTAGACCACCTTCTGGTCCAAGGTCGCAGATATAATCTGCTGTTTTTATAACTTCTAAATTATGTTCTATCACTACTACTGTATTGCCTTGCTCTACCAGTTTATGCAAAATGGTAAGTAATTGTTTCACATCATGGAAATGAAGACCAGTTGTTGGTTCATCAAGTATATATAATGTTTTACCAGTAGATCTTTTTGATAATTCTTTTGATAGTTTTACCCTTTGTGCTTCACCACCAGACAGTGTTAATGCAGATTGTCCCAATTTTATATACCCAAGTCCAACATTATGAAGTAACAATAATTTTTCCTTAATTCTTGGAACATTTTCAAAAAAGATTATTGCTTCATCTACACTCATATCCAAAACATCTGCGATATTTTTATCTTTATATTTTACGTCTAGGGTTTCTCGATTATAACGTCTTCCTTTGCATTCATCACATTCAACATAAACATCCGCCAAAAAATTCATGGAAATTCTTTTTACCCCATCACCAGAACAAGCTTCACATCGTCCACCTTTTACGTTAAATGAAAAGCGCCCTTGACTGTATCCACGTTGTTTTGCCAAAGGAATGTTTGCGTACCATGCCCTAATAATATCAAAAATACCTGTATAAGTTGCAGGATTGGATCTAGGAGTTCTTCCTATTGGAGATTGATCTATATCTATAATTTTATCAATATTTTCTATACCTGATACCGATTTATATTTTCCTGTTGTTAATCTGGAATTAAATAGTTTATTGAAACATACTGGATACAATGTATCAATTATTAATGATGATTTACCACTACCTGAAACACCGGTTATACAAGTAAATGTTCCAAGAGGTATAGAAATATCAACAGATTTTAAATTATTATGAATAGCTCCATTTATAGTAATAAAATTACCATTTCCCGATCGTCGTGTTTTTGGGACTTCAATTTTATTACTTCCGTTTAAGTACCTTGCTGTTAAACTTTCTTTGTTTTGCATCACGGTATCTGGCGTTCCATATGCAATTAGATTGCCACCATTTAAACCTGCACCTGGCCCTATATCAATTAAATAATCTGCTGCTAGCATTATATCTTTATCATGTTCTACTACTATTACAGTATTTCCCTTATCCCGGAGTTTTTTTAATGTTTCTATCAATTTATCATTATCACGTTGATGAAGTCCAATTGATGGTTCATCCAATACATACATTACACCTGTAAGGCCAGTTCCTATTTGTGAAGCTAAGCGAATCCTTTGTGATTCACCACCAGATAAGGAGCCACTGCTCCTATATAATGTTAGATAATTAAGTCCTACATCATTTAAAAACGATAATCTATCTTTAATTTCTTTTAATATAGGGGTTGCGATTTCTTTATTTTTTGGAGAAAATTTATTTTCTAAATCTTTAAACCAAGTATAGGCATTTTCTATACTTAATTTTGTTATATCAATTATATCGTAACCATCAATTTTTATACATAATGCCTTATCATTTAATCTTTTACCATTACATTTTTTGCATGGTATGTATTGTTGATATTTTTCTATTTCTGCGCGTTGCCAATCGGATTCTGTTTCTTTCCAGCGGCGTTCAAGATTTGGAATAACTCCTTCGAAAGGTTTGGTTACAATCCAACCATTCCAATCTACCTTTATATTTTCACCGCTATTACCGTATAAAATTATTTCTTGTTCTTTTTCTGTTAGTTTATTCCATTGTTTATCCATACTGATATTATAATGTTTGCAAACAGATTCTAATAAATATGCGTTTTGTGTTATAACATCATCGCGTGACCATGGGGCGATGGCACCACGCCTTATAGTTTTGGTTTCATCAGGAACTATTAATGATGGAGAATATTGTATCTCAAACCCGAGGCCTCCACAATCACTACATGCCCCAGCGGGATTATTAAATGAAAATAGTCTTGGTTCTATTTCCTCTACCACAAAACCAGAAATAGGACAGGCAAATTTTTCTGAGAAAATTATTTGCTCTTTTGTATCTGCATTTTCAGCAATCATTATTCCATCACTCAGCTTTAATCCTGTTTCTAGTGATGATGCTATTCTGTCTTTTATTTCGTTTCTTACTATTATCCTATCAACAACTACCTCTATTGTATGCGCGCGATTTTTATTTAATGTTGGAACAGCGTCTATTTCATAAAATTCACCGTCTACCCTGACTCTAATAAAACCTTTTTTCTGAAGGTCATCTAGCAAATCTTTATGCGTACCCTTTTTTGCTCGTACCACAGGAGATAAAAGATATAATTTTGTTCCCTTAGAAATTTCCAAAATTTTATCTGTCATATTGGAAACTGTTTGCGCCTCTATTGGGAGTCCTGTTTCTGGAGAATAAGGGACACCTACCCTAGCCCAAAGCAACCTCATATAATCATAAATTTCTGTTATGGTTCCGACAGTGGATCTTGGATTCTTACTGGTAGTTTTCTGCTCTATTGATATAGCAGGAGAAAGCCCCTCTATACTATCGACATCTGGTTTTTTTTGAATATTCATAAATTGTCTGGCATAGGCAGACAGGCTTTCAACATATCTTCGCTGTCCCTCTGCATAAATAGTATCAAAAGCAAGTGATGACTTCCCACTGCCAGAAACACCAGTAATAACAACCAATTTATCACGAGGAATAGTGAGTGAAATATTTTTTAAATTATGCTGTCTGGCACCAATTATTTTTATAGAATCCATAAATTGCAATCCTGTTTTATTAATCAGAATACTAACTTTTTATTAAAAGTTTTGTAAAGAAATAAAAGAACTGCCATAGATAATTCTATAATAATAGACCTATTAAATCTTGCTCTAGTCTACCAAGACAAGTATTGCAAGTTAATTCTTGATGTAAATGGCCAGAAATTCTGCTATCTTTTGATGCTCTGGCTGTGAATGTATTTCCAGTTCTTAATTTTTTAACTGCAACATCAAGTTGACTTTCATTACAACTGAATTTTCCATTATTTGGATTTCCACATACCTCATTTAAAACACCCCTAACGACTTGTGTACAATAATTAGAATTAGTATTATTTCCTATCCCTTCACATTTACCACAGGCACGAATACGCATTTTTTTACCACTATCTACAATTTCAGGATTCATCTCTCCGTTACTGTTAAAAATATTTTTAAATTTGGGTAATTTTATTTTAAATTCTGTATAATATGCATCCTCCTGATTTTCGCTATATGTACTATATATATATCCTGAAGGACATTTAAATCCTTTATCCTTTACTAATTTTGCTCCCCAATTATTATCTTTATAATCCTTAGAACCTTCATTTAAAATTCCACAAGGCAAAATTTTTGCATTCATCCCTGATATATCTTTATCTTTATCTAAGTTTTCAGCTGTACCTATAATTGTTTTTTCTTTTTTTTCTATCAACACCTCTGTTTTTTCACCATTAGATTTAAGATCATAATCAAATATAGGATCAAGACAAATATTATTTTTAGGAGAAAATGATGTAGGTGTTATTTTTGCAAGTTTAGTCTCTGTTTCATTATTCAAGTATACTTCTGATAAAATTGAATACCTATTTTCTTTTGTTCCATTTTTTGAATAATAATATCCATTTTCTGGAAGATCACTTTTTAGGTGATTTCTTTGACCAAAAAAATACTTTGCTATTCTGGCTCCATTCTTTACATTTGAAAGGTTTTTAAATTCATTATAATTACTTTCTATTCCTGGCAAACAAACTATTGGAAGTGATGGTGACCAGCATGATGTCTGCCCCTTTGGACATTCGTTATATCCTTCTGACCCTATATTCCAATACCTGTAAAAATACTGACTATAACCATTTCCACCTGTATTATACAAAACTGGTTTTTGTATATCAGAAATAAATCCGTTTTCATCAATAGATGTATTAGATTTACGGAGAATTAACTGTTCAGAAGAACCGATCAACTTTCCAACTTCTCCTTTACAATATTTTTTATCATCACTAATACAGTTAGTAATAAGAGATCCCGTATTTGGTCTTGGTTTTTTGCCTTTATTCCAAAATTCTTGATATGTGTATGGTTGGTATGGAGCTTCTCCCCAATTATACTCCTTTTTATTTGGGCCTATTTCTTTGGTATTACGACTTTTTATACTAGGAATTAATGCCCTTTTTTGATCTGTATTTGGAAGTAATGGGTTCAATTCATCATTAACGGTTTCTTGAACAGAAACCTGTTTTGAATTGTCAGTTTTATAATCTTTACCAACATCAATATTGCTTTGTGAAAATGCATTATGTGAATAAACACCTAATATTAATGTTAATGATAAAGTTAAATTGTGTTTCATTTTACCGCTCCATATTATTGCATATGTTACATTATTTAATAATTAGTTTCAATCATAAGTTAGTTATAATATTAAAAAATTTTATACTGTCCCTTGAAATAATAAACGTGTGTGAATATATGATATAGTACCAAAGAAATTTGATTTTAAAGTTTAATAAATAGGAGTAATAAAATGGCAAAAATTATAGGTATTGATTTAGGAACAACCAATTCTTGCTTTTCATATATGGATGGTAAGGATACAAAAGTTATAGAAAACAGCGAGGGTAAAAGGACTACCCCATCTGTTGTAGGTATTAATGAAAATGAGATTTTAGTTGGAAGCCCTGCAAGAAACCAAGCTATAGTTCATCCAGAAAGCACCATTTATGCTGTAAAAAGATTAATAGGTCGCAGATTTGATGATAAAATGGTGGTTCGTGATAAAGAGCTTTCTCCCTATTCTATTGTAAAGGCAGATAACGGGGATGCATGGGTTGAGGTTAGAGGTAAAAAATATTCTCCATCTCAGATATCCGCATATATACTTTCAAAAATAAAGAAAGATGCAGAGGCATATCTAGGAGAAAAAGTAGATGAAGCTGTTATTACAGTTCCAGCGTATTTTAATGACTCTCAAAGACAAGCGACAAAAGATGCAGGAAAGATTGCTGGTCTTAATGTTCTTCGTATTATAAATGAACCTACTGCTGCTGCACTTGCATATGGATTAGATAAGAAAAAATCTGGTACTATTGTAGTGTATGATTTAGGTGGTGGAACATTTGATGTTTCTGTACTAGAAATAGGAGATGGTGTTTTTGAAGTAAAAGCAACAAATGGTGATACCTTCCTTGGTGGTGAAGATTTTGATAATAGGATTATAGACTTTTTGGCAAGTGAGTTTAAAAAGGATAATTCTGGTATAGATTTGAAGGCAGATAAGCTTGCATTACAGAGACTTAAAGAGGCAGCAGAGAAAGCAAAAATAGAACTTTCTACAGCTATGCAAACAGATATAAACCTTCCATTTATTACTGCAGATGCAACAGGTCCAAAGCACCTTAATATAAAACTTACTAGAGCAAAGTTAGAATCTTTAGTTCAAGATTTAATAGATAAAACTTTGGAACCATGTAAAAAAGCTCTTTCTGATGCAGGTATAGACAAGAGTAAAATAGATGAAGTGGTTTTGGTTGGTGGTCAAACCCGTATGCCAAAGGTTCAAGATGTTGTTAAAGAGTTTTTTGGCAAAGAACCTCATAAAGGGGTAAATCCAGACGAAGTTGTTGCGATAGGTGCAGCAATACAAGGTGGAGTTTTAAAAGGTGATGTAAAAGATGTATTGTTACTTGATGTTACGCCACTTTCACTAGGTATTGAAACATTAGGTGGAATATTTACCAGATTGATAGATAGGAACACAACTATTCCGACAAAGAAATCTCAGGTGTTTTCAACTGCAGAGGATAGTCAGACAGCTGTTTCCATTAGAGTATTCCAAGGAGAAAGAGAAATGGCTCAGGATAATAAGTTACTTGGTGCATTTGATCTAGTTGGAATCCCACCTGCACCTCGTGGTATGCCACAAATAGAAGTTACATTTGATATAGATGCAAATGGAATAACTCATGTTTCTGCAAAAGATAAGGGAACTGGTAAAGAGCAAGCTATTAGTATTAAATCTGATGGTGGGCTTTCCGATGCAGAAATAGAAAAAATGGTGAAAGAAGCAGAAGCAAATGCCGAAGAAGATAAAAAGAAAAAAGAAAGAATAGAATCTGTTAATCAGGCAGAATCTCTTTGTCATCAAACAGAAAAGAATTTGAAAGATTATGGTGATAAAGTTGATGAAGCTACCAAAACAGCTATAGAAACTGGAATAAAAGAGCTTCGCGAAGTGATAGCTAAGCAAGATGCAACTGTGGAAGAAATCAAAGCTAAGACAGATGCACTTACACAGTCAGCAATGAAGCTTGGTGAGGCGATGTATAAAGAGCAGGCTGCTGCTGCGCAAGCTGCAAATGCAGCAACCGGATCTGGAGATGCTTCTAATAAACCAGATGAAAAAGTAGTGGATGCGGAATTTACTGATAAAAAATAACCGAAGTTATCCACAATGAAAATAAAAACTCCTTTATAGTTATATAGAGGAGTTTTTTGTTGTGTTTAAAATATAAAAAACCAGCTTAAAAAGTATATTTTGTATATTTATACTCTCGTCTTGCCTGTTTTGTTGCCTCCAGAATATCATATGCATTTTGTTTGGGATTTTCCAAAATCAGTGAACCATAGTTTGCAGTAAGTCTGATAGTATGTTCATCAGTTTTATCATATTCCCATTTGTTTGGTTCCTTTGTCGGTTTTCCATATTTCATAATTACAGAATACCAAAAGGCACGTCTTTCTTCCTCTCTTTGGTATTGAAAATTTTTTGAATCTCCATATTTTTTATTGGAATTATTTTTATATTCTATTTTCCAAACACGATTTTGTGTAACTGGACTGGTAAGATAAACACTTAGTTCTTCGTTGGTATCATGTTTTTTATAATTTACCTTTGATATATATTCCATTTTTCTTTTTTTTGCGAGTCCCTTGATACAAGCACGGATATTTTCCAATACAAAAATATTTCTTTTTCGGCAGGCAGCATCGTAATTATATTTAAAATATTCTGGGACATCGTATTCTATATTAACCAATTTATATTTTTTTGTTTTAAGAGCTGGTTTCAATGCAGGATAATTATCACCAAGTTTAATACCAACTATATCAAAAAATTTAACCTGATTATTCAAATTAGGATTATCAACTTTCTTTTCTGATTCATCTTCATAATCTTCATATTTTGAATTTTCATCTTTGTTTTCTGTGGATTGATCCGATATTTCATTAGTATCATCATTTTTATTATCTTCTTTATATGATGTTTCTTCTTCATCCATATTTTGAACTTCTTGTGCCAAGCTATAATTTGAATTAAATGAAAAATTCAAGATAGAAAATATTAATACTAAATAAATATTCTTTTTTGACATTCCTACTTCCTGTTTGAAATTCTATATTGGTAAAAATAATTATTCAACAAAAGTTATTTTAATTTTATTGGCAATAAATAATCTTTTAAATTATTAGAAAATTTCTGAAAAAAACTGGTGTTTTCATCAAATTTTTGTTTATAAAGATTAGAATTTTTATTAACAGCAATAAAATATGGAATTTTATGTTTGTTGTATTGCAAGATACTTATATCCTTTAATTTATTTTTATCATTTATATTTATATAGTTTTGAATATTTTTCCAGGTTGTTAGTAAAATATATGGACCATTTAAAATATCAGTCATGGCAATGTCTATATTGTTATAAAATTTAGTATATAAACTTTTATTTATAATATTTAAGCCTGATATTCCAACAATTTTCCCAACAGAAATTAAACTATTTATTGTGTTATTAAGATTTTTTGATGCTTTAAAATTATTTATATATTTTTTATTAAATATTATTGTTACAAAATCTTCATATACTGCATATGGTATATAGTCTAAATATTTTAAATTATTTTCATCAAAAACTATTCCAAAAATTAATTCAGGATTATTTGTTGTATCTATTATAGTATTCTGCAAAGCTTCATTATAATTAGAGTATGGAGAAAATTGTAAATTTAATTTTAAATCTGCTGTAGTATTTTTTAATAAATTATCGAAGGGAACTGGAAAATTATCTTTATTGTTTATTTTTTTTGTATCACTTATTTCTATTAAATTAGGGTTGATTGTATAATTTAATAATAAATCTGTATCATTTAGATATTTATTATCCTTTGCTATGATTTCAAAATTGAGGATTAGCATTATTAAAAATATATTTAAGATAACCCCTCTTTTATACATTTATCCTTCCTCTAAATGTAGCAATATATTTATACAGATTAATATTGCAATAGTTGGAATACTGATTACTGAAAATAAGATAGGAAACCTACCTGATACACCAAAAGCATGAATAACTTGATCCAAGAAAAACACACTAAATCCAGTTATAATTCCACTAAATAATCTGATTATTACATAAATTTGATTTCTTTTTGTTGAAATAGAAAATATTAATCCAATAAAAAGCATTGCTATCAAAGAAAGTGGTAAGAACAGTAAAGTATAATAATATGATTTATATTTTCTTACAGAAAATCCAGCTTTTTCAAAAAAAGAAATAAAAGACGGAAGCTGCCAAAAAGAAAACTCTGTTGGTAAATTAGATGCATTTTCTATTTTATCAATAGTTAAATTTGTTGAATATTCATAAATTTTTGCTTTGTTTACTTGCAATCTTGAATTAATAGATTTTACATTATTCAATATTAAAATATTACTTTTTAGTATACCTGTTTCAGCATGTATTTTTTTTTGGAAAATATTATTTAAATTACTTGTAAAAATTATAATATTATTTCCATGTAATTCGTTATCAATTTTTTGTATATATTCCACATTTATAAATGATTGTTTATCTTTTGACCTTTCTTTTATCCACAAACCATTCTTTGTAAAAGAAAACGGATTGTTTGTTGTTATTTTTTCTTTATATTTTAGTTTATCAATATATCTTCCGTACATAGTAGATAAAGGACTTAATATTGTCATATTTAATATACCTATACTGATACATATAAAAATTATAGGTCTGATTATTTTAAAAATAGAAATTCCAACCGATCTTATAACTATTAATTCACTGGATTTTGATAATTTATGAAATGTTATTATACTTGCAATTAATATAGATAATGGCAAAACAAGATTTATTGCGTTTAATATATCTTGTAATGCAAGTTGCATCATTATAGAACCTGAAACATTTATTTCGTGTTTTGAATAAATTCTACCCCTATCAAGGAAAGAAAATAGTGAAATAATACAAGATATAGCAGTAAACACTATACTAAATGCAGAAAGAAAATGTATAGAAATAAACCTGTATATTATTTTTATATAATTTGTTTTCATAACATGATTTATACTATATTTTTTACTAAAAGGAAGATTTTTTATTATATAGATTTAAATTGAAGTATTTTATCTTTGTCAATCAATGGTAAAGAATATCCACCTATTGAACCAGCGGTTCTGATATTTATTCCATTTAGTGATTCATTTAATTTTAATATATCATCATTTGGTTTTATTGAAGACGAAATTTCTATTAAATGTAAAACTGTACCATTATAGATT
Organism: uncultured Alphaproteobacteria bacterium; assembly: GCA_963544995.1. Lineage (GTDB taxonomy): Bacteria > Pseudomonadota > Alphaproteobacteria > Rs-D84 > CACZYB01 > CACZYB01. The sequence goes on from CAUUHH010000001.1 coordinate 97,112, forward strand.
GCTGCAGAATCTATTAATGAATAAAGAGGGATATTGAACTTATGCATAGCAGATTTTAACCAATTATACGTAATAGGTTCTGATGTTGCAATTACAATCAAAGATCTATCAAAATTATAAAAATCTTCTGCTTGTGCAAGTAGATAAAATTCATCATTTTCAAAATTGTTATTTAGTGGTAATTTTCCAATTACCCCTATATTTTTATTTTCCGGTGTTAAAAGAGATAACCACCAAATATCTTTTTGTAAAGTTTTTCCAGCTGAAACTAATAATAAAGCATTTTTTGATGTTTTTATTATATTTAATCCTTCAATATTACTTTCAATGAAATCATATCTTATAAATTTTGGTAAAGGGAAAACACTTTCTATAGAGTTTATAGCAGTATTAACCCAGTTATTTTTATATGATTTCGGATTAGCAATATATAAATTAATTTCATTAGATTTATATAAAGTAATGTTAATTATATTTATCATTATAGATAAAATATCTTTATTATATTTACGTTCTCCGGTAATATAAGATAAAGTTTTCGTTAAGGTTTTAATAAAATCTGATGCTGAAAATTTTGATTTAGGAAGCTCACTTAATAATTCAATCCTTTTTTGAATTAAATCGTATAAAGAAACATCTATCACATTGAGAGTGTTTAATATTTCTGATAAATCTTCGTTTTTTATCTGTTTATTAGTAAGTGACATTTGAACCTCCTGTTATATTATACCAAAAATAACTATTTTAGAAAAGCACTTTTTAATTTTTTATATTATTGTTAATTAATTAAAATTATTGTACAATATCTCTGGAGGGGATTTATGGCTAATGAAGTTTTATTATCCACATTGAAATATTTGTCAAATTGGTATTTACAAGATAGTATAGAAGAAGTTGCTGTAAATAGAGAAAAAGAAATTTGGCTGCGTCTTAGAGGGAAAAGAGAAAATCCATGGGTTATGGAAAGGGATAGACATCTTTCTAAACAATACCTTATAGATGTGATTAATATTATAGCAAATAGTTATGAAGTTCCTTTTGATATAGAGGTAGGAATTCCTGTTGTGTATGCCACTCTTCCTGGAGATGAAAGATTTTCTGCAATAGCAGGCAAAAACGTATTATATGATAATGAGGATATAGAATGTGGTGTTGCGATTTCTATTAGAACAAAAAAGCATACTGTTGATTTTCATTTTGAAGATTATGGTCTTATAAAAGGTGAAAAATTACAAAATTTAAAAAAAGAGCAAAAAGAACTGGATATAGATCCATATAACAGATTGATGCAAATAATAGAAAGTGGTGAACATTTGTTAATAAGTGGAGCAACTGCAACCGGTAAAACAACTTTTTTGAATAATATTTTAAACTTACTTCCAAATTCGTTACGTGTAATTACAGTAGAAGATAGTAGAGAGTTAATAGTTCCACAAAAAAATCATGTTCACTTATTATTATCAAGAACACAGCAAATAAATCAATTTTCATATAAAGATGTTATAGATCTTATAGTAAGGATGACCCCCGATGCAATTATGGGAGGAGAAATTTCTACTGAAAATGCTGGTGCAATTTGGGAATTAATGAACACTGGGCATAAGCATTTTTATGCAACAATTCATGCAGAAACACCGGATTTAGCATACAAGACCTTTATTGATAGAATTATACATACTTTCCCAAACCTTAATCAAGAACAAGCATTAAAAGAAATGAGAGATAAAATTCACGTAGTACAAATAGGAAGAGAGGGAAATATTCGAACCATTACTGATATCGTGTAGACTAATCTGCTTCTTCTGGTATTTTATTATTAATACCAAAAATTTTGTTCTTCTCTTTTAATAATATTATTGATAGTTTTTCAAGAGCTTTATTTTCTATTTGTCTTACTCTTTCTTTGCTAATATTTAATTTTAATGATAAGTCTTCAAGTGTTGATGGCTCATCTTGTAACCTTCTAGCATTTAAAATCAATTGTTCCCTTTCATTTAATTGAGCCATTGCATTTTTTAACATTTTTGTACGAAGTTGTTTCATTTCGTTGTTAATTAAAACTTCCTCGGAATTAGGCGTGTCTGATGCAAGTAAACTTATAACTTCTGTTTTATTATTTTCATTGTCATTAATTTCTTTATTTAATGATGTATCTCTAGAAATTCTTCTATTCATTTCTATAACATCTTCTGAATTTACATCCATAAGCTCTGCAACATTTTTAACTTCATCTTTTGTAAGATCAGAATCATGATAAATGCCTAGCTTAGCTTTTATCTTTTTTAAACTAAAAAATAATTTTCGTTGTGCAGATTTTGTTCCTATTTTTACAAGGCTCCATGATGAAAGAATAAACTCATTTATGTTAGCTCTGATCCACCATAAAGCATAAGTTGATAACTTAAAACCTTTTTCCGGCTTAAATTTTCTTACTGCACGCATTAATCCTATATTTCCTTCAGAAATAATATCAGATATTGGCAGTCCATATCCTTTATATTCATACGCAGTTGCAACTACCAAAAACAAATTGGATTTTATAAGTTTTTCTGCGGCCTCTAAATCATGATATTTTTGGACTTTTATTGCGAGTTCATATTCTTCTTCTGGACTTAAATGAGGAATGTTTTTTACCATTTGTATATATGCTGCAATTCCACCATCTATAACATTTACCGGTAACTTTTCTCTGGTATTAAAATTAACAGATTTAGATAGCATATTAGGTGATAAATTTTTATCCATAAATAGATCCAATTTTATATATGTAAGTATATATTTATCATTTATAAGAAATCAAGTTTGAAAGGTCTATTTATTAGGATAAGTTCTTTTATATGTAGCATTTTTTGGTCTTGGAAGTCTACTTTTCAAACCACAGGAAGAAACAAATACTACTATTAATGATAAAATTATAAAATTTTTCATATAAACCTTGCTATATATATTTTACCTCTACTATTTCGTAATCTTTTGATCCTTTGGGAGTAATCACTGTTATTTCGTCACCTTTTTTCTTTCCTATCATTGCTCTTGCAATAGGACTAGTAAATGAAATTTTACCCCTTTCTAAATCTGCTTCTTCTTTACCAACTATTTGGTATATTTTTTCTTCATCAGTATCTAAATCTGCAATTTTTACAGTTGCACTAAATTTAACAATATCACCGGATAATGTTTTAGGATCAATAACTTCAACAGAACTTATAACTCCCTCTAAAAATGATATGCGTCCTTCAATAAATCCTTGTTTATCCTTCGCACTATGATATTCTGCATTTTCAGATAAATCACCTAATGCTCTTGCATCAGAAATAGCCTGTATTATAGCTGGTCTTTCATTATATTTTAAATTTTTTAGCTCGTTGCTTAACTTTTCCAGTCCTGCTGGTGTCATAGGTATTTTATCCATATCCGGCCTCCATAGCAAAAATAAGGCTTGGCTTAAAAAAAAGCTCTAAAATCTGAATGCTTATTTTTGATTATTTATAAAAGTTAGATACTTTGTAGCATAATGATTTAGTTTTTGCAATTGATTTTTAGCATTTCTTAATTATAATCACTAGAACTTTAAAAAATTACGAGGTTAATAATGCAATATAATGCAATTGTTAAAAGTGTTAAAAACATAACAGATGAAATAAAATTATTTTCAATAAGTTTCATGGATGGTCATAAGTTAGATTTCAAAGCTGGACAGTTTGCTGTTCTTGCATTACCAGATTCTGAATCTAACTTAGATGGAGAATGGTATAGACGAGCTTATTCTATAACATCTTCACCTTCAGAAACTGATATAGAGTTTTATATAGTTCTTGTAAAAGATGGTAAATTGACACCTAGGTTATTTAATTTAAAAGAAGGTGATAAAGTTTATATGGGAGAAAGAGCAGCTGGTCTTATGAGATTTAATGATGTGGATGCAAATTCAAACTTATTATTCATAAGTACTGGAACTGGGATTGCCCCATTCGTTAGTATATTGAGAGAACATAAAAACCAGATTTTTAATTCAAAAAGAAAAGTCGTTTTAATTCATGGTGCAAGATTTACATATGAACTTGGCTTCAAGGGAGAGTTAGAAGAATTGGAAAAGACAGTATCTGGATTTAAATACTGTCCAGTTGTTTCAAGATATAAACAAGAATTGGGAGTAGAATGGGATGGATATACAGGCCATGCACAATCTTTAGTAGAAAATGGGACCATTGAAAAATTTTTTGGAACAGAAATTACAAATAAAAATACCAATGTGTTTTTATGTGGAAATCCAAGTATGGTAGACGATTGTGTAAACATATTTACCAATAAAGGTTTTATCAAAAACACAATCAAAGAGAAGGGAAATTTATTTTTTGATAAACACTGATATTATTTTAAATAAGCTGGTTTTATCATTATGGATGAATATATAAAAAAATATTTAGAAATGATGGTTGCAGAAAGAGGAATTTCTAGTAATACAGTTTTAGCGTATAGCACTGATTTAATTGAATTTAAAAACTATTTAAAAGATTTTCTTTTTATATCTGATTTATTATATGTAGAGATTGGTTGTATTAGGAATTATTTATCTTATTTAAACGATAATTTTTATTCTGTAAGATCGCAAGCAAGGAAGTTAGCAGTACTTAATTCTTTTTATTTATTTTTATTATCTGAAAAAAAAATAAAAACGAATCCTATATCATCAATATTTACTCCAAAGCTATCTGCTGCAATACCAAAATATCTAACATTAAAAGAAATAGACCTTTTAATAGAAACTGCGAAAAAGCAAAATTCATATAGGGGAATTAGGTTAGAGTTTCAAATGGAATTATTATATGCAACTGGGTTTAGGGTAAGTGAGATGGTATCACTTCCTTTAAATGCAGTAATTAAAGATAAATTTATTCAAGTGTTAGGCAAAGGTTCAAAAGAAAGATTAGTTCCAATTCATAAAAAATTAATAGAGCTATTTTATAAATATAAAGATGTAAGGCATTTTTTTTTAGATAATAATTCTGTATCAAAATTTTTGTTTCCATCAAGAAGTGAAAAAGGTTATCAAACAAGAGATAGTTTTTTTAAAAACCTTAAAAATATTGCTGTTATTGCAGGAATAGATCCTAAAAAAGTATCTCCGCATGTTTTTAGGCATTCTTTTGCATCCCATTTATTAGAAGAAGGAACAGATATAAGAATAGTGCAAACCCTGTTAGGACATGAAGATATATCAACAACTCAGATATATACTCATATATTTGCAAATAAATTAAAATCAGAAATAGAAAAAAATCATCCGTTATCTAAGCTATTTAATAAATAAATTTATAAGTGTTTTATCTGGATTTTATTTACTATTTATATATAATGTCTTAATTATGAAAGATAATAATTCCAAAAATATAAATAAAATTTGTGATCATAAAGATTGTAATTTAGCTGGAGAATATAGGGCTCCGAAAGATAGGCATTTAAAAGAATATTACTGGTTTTGTTTAAAACATGTAACAGAATATAATAAATCATGGAATTTTTATGAAGGGATGAGCCAAAAGGAAATAGAAGAAGAAAATAAGCTGGATGGTATTTGGCATGCCCCAAGTTGGAAATTTGGAATTTCTCTTGATAAAATACAAAAAGCTGGGAATTTAAATGATCCATTTGAAATATATAATACCTATATGAAAAAACCGGCATCAGATAAAGTTAATAATTTCAAAATTAACCCTAAATTAACAGTGTTTGAATTGGAAGCATTAAAATTTTTTAAATTGAATTACCCTTATACTGAAAAAGAATTGAAAAATAAATACAAGAATTTAGTTAAACAATACCATCCTGATGTGAATAATGGTTCAAAAGAATTTGAAAATATATTTAAAAAAACAGTGGAATTTTATAATCTATTACTAAAAAAATTAAAGATTAATTAATTATCTTTTTTCTGATTAAATCTTTTATTATTTAATTTTATTTTACTTAAAACTGCTTTATCTAAATCTATGTTACATTTATTTGCAACTGCATATAAGAATATTAAAACGTCTGCCATTTCATGTTTTAATGAACTTTTATCATTTTCTGGAATTGCAGGTTTATTATATACATATTGATTTCTAATACAGGTATTTAATTCTCCGATCTCACCTGTGAGATTGCAAAGTAATAATAACAAATCTTCATCAGCAAATCCCCACTCTTTTCTTGCCTTATTTACTATATTTTGAAGTTTTTTATTAAACATTTTATTTTCATTTAACTATACTTTTTATAAAAGATAACGCTGTATTTATGTCGATAGTTTCTGGATAATTACTACTATTTATACCAGAGTATTTTATTTCATATTTATTATTTTCCAGGTTTTTTTTACTATTTATTATTCTGATAGGAGCACCAATTAAATCCGCATTTGCAAATTTTGAACCGGCTCTATCATCTGTTGTATCAATTATAGCATCTATATTATTTTCTAATAATGTATCGTAAAGTTTTATTATATTATTTATATCTACATCACCAATATTTATAATATGAACCTTATATGGAGCAGTTTTTATATTAAATATAGCTTTTGCATCATTTTGACTTTGTTGTAATATGCAACCTAACACCCGACTAATTCCTATACCATAGCATCCCATTATAGGAACAATCTCATGACCTGAGTTATCATTTATTTTTATATCCATAGGTTTTGAATATTTTGTAAATAATTTAAAAATATTACCTACCTCTATACCTCGTTTTAAAATTAATTCAGCTTTACAGTTAGGACATACTAAACTATTTTCATCTGTAAATATTTCCTTATTGAAATTATTTTTACAATTATTGCACACATATATACTATCCTCACCAGTTTCATCAATCATTTGAAATTCATGAGAAAATGTATCACCCATATCACCACCTGGTGCTTTTACAACAATTACATTATCTAATCCTAATTCTTTATAAATTTTTGAATAAGTATTTAAAACTATCTTGTAAAAATCATTTAAATCTTTTTCGTCTTTATGAAAAGAATATGCATCTTTCATCATAAACTCACGACATCTTATAAGCCCAGCTCTTGCACGAAGTTCATCTCTGTATTTAGTTTGTATTTGATATAGGCATAAACTGTTTGGAGATATAGGTAACTGTTTGTAACTTTGCAAATTATCTTTAACAAAATCACAAATAATTTCTTCATGAGTTGGATTTATTACGCAATCAGAACCAGCTCTAGTTTTAAACTTTAAAAGGATATCTATATTATCCCTACCAGTTTTAGACCATAATGATAATGGAGAAACAACTGGCATATTTATTTCCTGGCAACCAATTTTATTTAATTCTTGCCTAATAATATTGTTTATATTTTGTAATAGTTTAAAACCTAAATGAGAATAAGTATAAAGCCCAGCTCCTGTTTGATGAATATAACCACCTTTTAATGCTAACTTATGTCCAGATGTTACTGCATCAGATGGAAGCTCTTTCATTCTTTTTACGAATAAATTTTCTATTTTCATGGCCAAGCCTTTGGAATTATAGATCTTCTTTTATTGTTCCTTGTTTATCTTTGTATCTGAAAGTTATTCTTCCTTTTGATAAATCGTATGGTGTCATTTCAACATTAACAATATCACCAACCATAACCCAGATTCTAAATTTTCTCATTTTACCGGCTGTATGAGCGATTATTTCATGACCATTTTCTAATTTTACACGAAACATAGCATTAGGTAACTTTTCTATCACTGAACCTTTAAATTCTAATAATTCTTCTTTGTCCATAATAAACCTTTTTTATTGTTTTTAAATTTTAATTTTCCTATACTTATAGACCTGTTTTGGAAATTTTTCAAGAAGGATTTACAATGAATTATTTAAGTTATTTTCATTTTGATAATTATCCATTTATGATAGATGGAACATTTAATTATTTTTATCCAAAAAATAGATTTTATAGAATAAAAGAAAGTTTACTAAAACTGTGTAGATTTTATTCTGGAATTTATATTATAAATGGTGTTAATGGCTCTGGCAAATCGACTTTTATAAAATATTTTTTTGATATAGTAAAAAATAATGACATCCCAATAATTATAAAAATAGCTGGTAAAACAGATATATTTCAATCTATTTCTTCCTTTCTTAAAATAGATGCAAAGTCTATCAATATTGTTGAAGAAAAGTTGTTAAAATTATATAAAAATGGTAAAAATATAATTATCATGGTCGATGATATACAAAATGCAAATAAAGATCAGCTTAAAAATATTTATAAATTAGTAACAGATTTAAAATTTTTAAGAATTGTTTTGTGTGGAAGCAATATGGAAACTGTAATTTCTGAACCAGACATAAATGGATTAAAAAAATATATCATAAAAAGATATAGTCTAAAAAAATTATCATTCATTAGTAGTGTTAAATATTTATATTTTATGGTTAAATCGGCATTATCATTAAATCAATTTAGGTGTAATTTACCTTTTAGAGTCGCTTTTTTTGTATCATTTTTTTCAAATGGAAATATTCATGTTATAAATAAAATTATGAACGATGTTTATTGCTCTGCATTTAAAAGAGGTACAAAAAAGTTAGAATTAAAAGATGTTTTTATATCATTTAAAATAAATAAAGAAGTAGTTAATAAAAATATATATTTAAAAGTACAGAAATTATTCTTTGTATTAATTAGTTGTTTATCGATATATTTTGTAACTAAACTTGTTATAGATAGAAGTAATTTAATAGAAATACTAAATGTAAAAAAATCATTGCAACTGAGAGAAAATAAAATAAAGCTAGATAGTTTAAAAATATGGGGCGAATGACCGGGTTTGAACCGACGACATCCAGTACCACAAACTGGCGCTCTGCCAACTGAGCTACATTCGCCATAAAAAAGATTTTTTGATTATAAACTATTTATCTTATAAATCAAGAAAACTTTAGCTAGTTATTCATACTTGCAAAAAAATCGGCATTATCTTTTGTAAGTTTTATTTTATCCATCAAAAATTCAACTGCCTCTGATACACCCATAGTACTTACAATTCTTCTTAATACCCACATCTTTTGAAGTGTATCAGCATTAACAAGCAATTCTTCCTTTCTTGTTCCTGATTTTTGAACATCTATTGCTGGGAATACTCTTTTATCTGAAATCTTTCTATCAAGAACTATTTCTGAATTACCTGTTCCTTTAAATTCTTCAAATATAACTTCGTCCATTCTTGAACCGGTATCTATAAGTGCAGTTGCCATAATAGTTAAGCTTCCGCCACCTTCTATATTTCTGGCAGCACCAAGAACCCTTTTTGGTCTTTGAAGAGCATTTGCATCAACACCACCTGTTAAAACTTTACCACTGCTTGGAATCACCGCATTATATGCACGACCAAGCCTTGTGATAGAATCAAGTAAGATGACAACATTGTATTTATACTCAACAAGTCGTTTTGCCTTTTCAATTACCATTTCTGTTACTTGTACATGACGAGCGGCAGGTTCATCAAAAGTAGAACGTATCACTTCACCTTTGATTGACCTTCTCATATCTGTTACTTCTTCTGGTCTTTCATCTATCAACAACACAATTAAATAAACTTCTGGATGATTAGTTGTAATTGCAGCAGCAATATTTTGCAACATAACGGTTTTACCAGTTTTTGGTGGAGCAACAATAAGGCTTCGTTGACCTTTACCTTGTGGCGCAACAAGATCAATAATCCTTGTTGTGAAATCTGGTTTTTTCTTGTCCCCTGGTCCCATATCAAGTTTAAATTTATCTTGTGGATAAAGTGGGGTTAAATCGTCAAAGTGAACTCTGTGTTTTGCCTTTACTGGATCTTCAAAATTTACTTTATCAACTGTTTCAAGTGCAAAATATTTTTCATTGTTTTTTGGAGCTCTTAATACCCCCTCTATAGTATCTCCTATTTTAAGGCTATTTTTTTTCACTATATTTGGAGCAACATAAATGTCATCAGAACCAGATAAATAATTGGCATCTTTTGATCTTAAAAAACCATAACCATCTGGCATAACTTCAAGAACACCCTCACCTATCAAGGTATCTTTTGATGCAATCTTTTTTAAAATATTGAACCTTAAATTTTGTATATCATAACTGGATGGATTATCAACTCCCTCTTGTTCAGCAAGTTTTAATAAATCTTCTGGTGATTTTTCACGTAGCTCTTTTATATACATATTTTTCCTTTTGTTTTAGTTAATTAAAATAAGATTCTTTCATAAAAATTTTGTTATTGTATGATTTTATTAAAGAAATTTTCTTTCCAAGAATAGCTTTATTTTATAATAAAAATTTTCTATGTCAAATAAAAAATATCATTGACAAACAGGCAAAAAATTATAAAAAGTATATTGAATTTTGAAATATATTAAAGTAGCATAGTGTGATATTTACGAATCATACATGTTTTTATATGATGAAAGGTTTTAAAATGAATTTGTTAAATTTAATAGAAAAAAGAAATATTGAAAAATTATCAACTCATGATATTCCAAAGTTTTCTTCTGGTGATACTCTTAAAGTTCATACAAAGGTTAAAGAAGGTGAAAACGAAAGAATCCAGATTTTTGAGGGTGTTTGTATCGCAAAAAAGAATCGTGGAATA
>CAUUHH010000002.1:0-60330 GCA_963544995.1 uncultured Alphaproteobacteria bacterium
CAGTTCAGCGACCAGTTTAACAACATCAGCAATATCAACAGATAAACTTAAAAAGCTGATAGAAGATATAAGACGTTGTAAACAAAGTGTATCAGGTCTAGGTATTTTTGTGGATTAATTTAGTTATGCTAATCAATCATATAAAAGCCCTATATAGGGCTTTTATTTTTTATTACTATGTTTTAATTTAATTCTTGTATATAAAAAATCTATACAGTATATTTCGATGCAATTAGGAAAAGGACGATGACTAAATATATTTTTATAACTGGTGGTGTTGTTTCTTCTCTTGGAAAGGGTATCGCATCTGCTGCTATTGCTTCTTTATTACAATCTCGTGGATTTAGTATCAGACAAAGAAAAATGGATCCTTATTTAAATGTCGATCCAGGGACCATGTCTCCATTCCAACATGGTGAAGTATTTGTAACTGATGATGGCGCAGAAACAGATTTAGATTTGGGTCATTATGAAAGATTTACCGGGGTATCATCTCATAAAAGTGATAGTATTTCTGGTGGTAGGATTTATTGGAATGTTTTAAATAAGGAAAGAAAGGGTGAATATCTTGGCGCAACTGTTCAGGCAATACCTCATATAACAAATGAAGTTATAAATTTTATAAAATCTGATTTACATGACGAAGATTTTGTTATCTATGAAATTGGTGGCACAGTCGGCGATATGGAGGGTGTCCTATTCTTAGAAGGTATCAGACAATTTATGAATGAAGTAGGAAGAGAAAATGTTCTACTTATTCATTTAACATTGGTCCCATATATAAAAACGGCAGGTGAGGTAAAAACAAAACCAACCCAACAATCTGTAAGGACATTATTGGAAAAAGGTTTATATCCTAACATAATATTATGCAGAAGTGATAATCTGATTCCAGAAAATGAAAAACGAAAAATTGCGATGTTCTGTAACGTAAAAACCGAAGATGTAATTTCTGCTCCTGATGTTGATAATATTTACAAAATTCCTATTGTATACCACAACGAAGGATTAGATACAAGAATACTGAAATATTTTGATATAGATGAAAATAAAAATAAGGCAGATATTTCTAAATGGAAAGACATTGTATCAACTATACAAAATTTAGAACATAAAGTTACAATAGGTATTGTTGCAAAATATTGTGGATTTGCTGACGCATATAAATCATTAAATGAAGCTATCTATCATGCTGGTATTGCCAATAAAGCAAATATAAATATAAAATGGATTAATGCAGAGGAATTAGAAACATTAAATCAAAATAAAATAAAAGAAACTTTTTCTGATATAGATGGAATTATAGTTGCTGGTGGTTTCGGTTATCGCGGTGTAGAGGGTAAAATTATAGCAGCAAATTATGCAAGAATTAATAATATACCTTATCTTGGTATCTGTTTAGGAATGCAGGTTGCTGTAATAGAAATGGCAAGGAATATTCTTGGAATAAAGGATGCTAATTCTACTGAATTTACAGATAAGTGTACACCTGTTGTATCACTTATAACTGAGTGGGATAATAATGGAATTGTTGAAAAGCGAGATGTCGATACTGATAAAGGTGGTACTTTACGTTTAGGAAGCTATATATCAAAGCTTGAAAGAGCTTCTATCATCAGAAAGATTTATAATAATAGCGAAACTATCACAGAACGTCATAGACATAGATATGAAATAAATATAAAGTATGAAGATGAGTTGAAAAAACACGGTATAATTATAAGTGGGCATTCTATGGATGGAAAATTACCAGAAACGATTGAGATCCCATCACATAAATTTTTTGTTGCATGCCAATTTCATCCAGAATTTAAATCACGACCTTTTTCTCCTGCACCATTATTTGATGCTTTGATTAAGGTGTGTTTAAATAGCAAACAATAATAAAGGAGACTAGAAATGGATAATAAATTTGAAAAATATAAAATATTGAATGTTAATGTTCTATTATGTTGCTTCGTTGCAATATTTATATCTGCAAATTATTTTAATTTGAATAAAAATAGTAAAAAAATAAATGTAAGTGGAAATTGTGTTAAAAAAGTAAAAAAAGATAAATTTACTATGGATATAAATATAAAAAATTTAGCAAACGATTCTTCTACTGCTGTAACAAAATCTTTATCTACATATAAAATTATTGCTACAAAATTAAAGCTAATCCAAGATCAAATGGCTGGGACAATAGATATTGGAACCAGTGATTATTCTATAAGAGAAAAATATGAATATAACAGAAAATTAGAAAAAGATGTAAAGCAAGGTGTTGAAAGTATAATAGGACTTAAAATCGTAACATCAAATAATGAAGCTTTAGTTTCTATATTAAATGTTCTAAAAGATTACAAGGATGTTTATACAGATAATTTTGCAAACATAGCTTCAAATAATAATATTAAAATAGCAAAAGAAGAATGTTTAAAAGAAGCAGTAATAGATGCAACTAGAAAAGCAAAGCAAATAGCAGATACATCAGGTCAAAAATTAGGTAAACTATTTAATATATACATAAATTCCAACAGATATGAACCTGAAATGTATAAAGTTGCTAATCTAATGTTAGAGGAAAAAGCAGCATCATCAGATAGTGTACATTCTTCATCTATATTCCAAGGTACAGAAAATGTTAACTTAACTGTTTCAGCAACTTTTGAATTAAACTAATATTAATTAATAGGAGAGGTAAAATATTCGAATTGCTATTTCAATATCTGTTGTATTTATCAACTGTGTTTGCAATTTATAAAATAGTTACCTCTTCACATGTCTAAAAGGTTATATTATGTCTTTACAGTTTGATGTATTAAAAACAGAAAACAAATCAAGATTGGGTATTTTGCATACAAAACATGGTGATATTCATACTCCATGTTTTATGCCTGTTGGAACTGTTGGAACTGTAAAGGCATTAAGACCTGAGGATGTTGCTGCAACAGGTGCAGAAATTTTACTTGGTAATACTTATCACTTGATGCTTCGCCCTACAGCAGAACTTGTAAATAAAATGGGTGGACTTCATAAATTTATGAATTGGAATAAACCTATACTTACAGATTCCGGTGGTTTTCAAGTTATGAGCTTAGAGGGCCTTCGTAAAATAAGTGAAAATGGTGTAGAATTTCAATCTCATATAGATGGTGGAATAAAGCATTTGTTAACACCAGAACGATCTATAGAAATACAACATTTACTTGATAGTAATATTACTATGTGTTTTGATGAATGTCTTTCTTGGCCAACAACAAAAGAAAAGGCTGAAACATCAATGAACATGTCAATGCGTTGGGCAAAACGTTCGTATGATGCTTTCACTAATAGGGATGGATATGGGATTTTTGGAATAGTGCAGGGCAGTATGTTCAAAGATTTACGTATGAAATCAGTTGAAATATTAAGTAATATTCCATTTGATGGATATGCAGTCGGTGGCCTTGCAATAGGGGAACCTCAAGAAATGATGTTTGAAGTTTTAGATTATACTGCATGTGCATTACCAAATAATAAACCACGTTACCTTATGGGTGTTGGCAAGCCAAAAGATATTGTTGGTGGCGTTCTTCGTGGTATAGATATGTTTGATTGTGTTATGCCGACCAGAAGTGGCAGAACAGGTCAGGCATTTATAAGGGGTGGTTTTATAAATATAAATAATTCTTGTTTTAAAGATGATACAAGACCTCTTGATGAAAACTGTAATTGTCCTACATGTAAAAATTATACCAGGGCATATATACATCACTTATTTAATGCGAAGGAAATTTTAGGCTACACTCTTTTATCACATCATAATATTTGGTATTACCAAGATTTAATGCGAGATATCAGAAATGCAATAAACAAAAACAGCTATAAAGAATTTGCAGAAAATTTCTTTAAAACAAATAAGTGTTAGTAGAATACAGATTTATATTTTGGAATTATTAAATTTTTCTAAAATCCATTTTGGAATTTTTATTTCTTTAATAGAACCTATTTCTAGGTTCTTCAGATCGATCCCTGCATATGAAATCCTGATTAATTTATTAACTTGATATCCAAGATATTTCATAACTTTTCTTATTTCTCGATTCTTTCCTTCTGTAAGTTTTACTGTAATCCAGGTATTTGAACCATATTCTTTATCTATACTAACATAAATTTTACCATAGTGAATACCATCAACAGTAATTCCATTTTTAAGTTTATTTAGATCTGATTTTTGAATATAACCATAAATCCTAACTTTATAGATTCTTTCAAATTTATTGTTTGGACTTTCCATAAATCTTTGAAATTCTCCATCATTTGTAAGAAGTAATAATCCGGCCGAATTTAAATCCAATCTTCCAACAGAAACAAGTCTTCCATATTCTTTTGGAATATTTTCAAATACAGTCGGCCTTCCATATGAATCTTTATGCGAAGTAATAAGACCAACAGGTTTGTTATATATAAATAATTTTGTTTTTTCTTTGGTAGAGATTATTTTATTTTCAACTTCTATAATATCATTATCAGTTACATTTAATGCAGGTGAAGAAATAACAACTCCATTTACTTTTACTAGTCTTGATTCTATTTTTTTTTCTGCATCTCGCCTTGAACAAAGACCACTTCTTGCAATAATTTTTGCAATTCTATTAGATTCTTTTTCCATAAATTAAACTTTCTTATTAACAAAAGATGAAATTATAAATAATAAATTGGATAATAAAATATCCTGAGGAATAACAGAAGTTTTAAATTTTATATCTAACAAATTAATTTCCATGATAATTTTCATTATTTTCGATGTATTCCAAAATCTTAGTTGCTTTTCATAGCTAGGTTTCAATTTATAAAAAATAGCAGGTTTCGAATTATTTATTACCTCTATTACGCTTTTACCTTTTTCTACTTCTCCAGCTAAAATATATAAATTTTTAAAATGATTTAAAATTATTTTAAGCAGTTGTATCGGATTATATCCTTCATTTAATAATCTAGGTAAAATTGATGATAATTTTTTTGAATCTCCATCCGCAACAATAATTGGTAAATCATATAAATTTATACTGGATGAATCCATTATACAATTTTTTGCATCTTCAATTGTAACTTCATTTTTACCATATAAATAAATAGATAACTTTTCTAATTCCATTCTGGTGGTAAGTCTGTCTTCACCAAGATGCTGTTTTAAAAACAACAAAACATCATCTGGAATCTTCCTTATTCCAGATTTTACAAGAGTTTCTTTTATTAAATTAGATATGCTAAGGCCATCATCAAGATAATTTGCAAGTACAGCAAGTCTACTATTAGTTTCAAATAAAGTTCTAAGTTTTGATGACGGAGACAACTCCCCTGCTGATACAACCAATAATGCTTCTAATTTTTCATATTGCGATAATAAAGTTTTTATATGTACGGCCACATCATCTGTGGCATCTTTTATCTTTATTATTTTTCTAACTGATAATAATGATATTGCAACAGCTTCATCCATTAATATAGATGGATTGCTTTTTATTTCTGTAGGATCCAAATCAAATACAGAAAACCCATCATCAGTATTATTAGAAACAGTATCAACAGTTTCCTTAAAATGCTCTAACACTTGTCCTCTATCAGGACCATAAAATAATATCCCATCAATAGATTCAAATTTATGATTTTTTAAACTATTAAAATCAGATAACTTTAATTTTACCATATTATCTATTTTCACTAAAATAAGTAATTATTGCAAAGTAAATCTGTTGAGAAATATTTTCTATTACAAGATTTATTGCATCTTCCTTTAATACTTCTGTTGAAAATTGATTCTGCAAAACATTGTATGTTGTATCAGCAACAGATGAAGTATCTAATAAAATGGAATAATCACTTTTCCTTTTTAACTTATATTGTGCTTCTAATTTAACTAAATACGATGATGTAGTTCCATCATTTTTTGTTGTATAACTAGTTATATTTGGTTTATTAATGTAAATTTCTAAAATATATTTTGGCGATTTTGATTTGCCATATGGTGATAATTTAGAATATAACTTGTTTCTAAGTTCTATACCATTTCTCCCATCAAATCCCTCTATAGGAGGAATAACAATCTGTTCTGTTGCACTTGCTACATTATTATAAACACTACTTGATTTATAAATAGGTTTAAAACCACAAGATGAAATAGAAAACACGACAAAAAGGTAAAATAAACTACTAATTTTTTTCATTTAAAAACCTTTCTAATTCATATAGAACTTTTTGAACAGTAATATATATTGGCTCATCTTTTGTCTCCACTATAATATCTGCTTTTTCATATACAGGATAGCGCTCATCTATAAGTTGCTTTAAAATACCATTTGGATTGTCATTAAGAAGTAATGGCCTAGTATCTTTTAAACTTGTTCGTTTAACTAATAAATTTAAATCTGCCTTTAACCAGATTGTAATTGCCTTTTCTTTTGTAATTTTTCTTACTTCATCTATTATAAATGCACCTTCTCCTGTCGATAATATTTTGGGCCTATTATCTGACAAAATTTTTTCTATAACTTTTAATTCAACACGTCTAAATTCCTTTTCTCCATAAAGTGAAAATATATCAACTACAGTACAACACGCAGATTTTTCTATTTCTATATCTGAGTCTACAAACTGCAAATTTAATTTCTTCGCAATTCTGCTACCGACTGAGGTTTTACCAGCTCCCATCAAGCCAACTATAACAACAGGTTTATTTAAATTATCTAAAATATTCATCTTAAAATCTCAGACAGTATACTAGCATCATCTAATACTTTTTCAAACTAAAAATATAATATAACTATATATTTACAAAAATTAAATTTAGTATAATATAATACAGTAATATACGAGGTGACAAAATGACATTATTCGATAAATTTTTATCAAAAATGGAAAATGTTAAAATTGACAGAGTTAGTGCAGTTGTTGATATTGCAGCAAATTTAACACCATGGATAGTTGGTGGCGCTTGTGTATTATCAGGATGTTACGGCGTGGGAGCTTATTTAGCAGTGGATTTTGCAAAATCACTTACAGATAATTTAAAAAAAGCTGAACTAATTTCTGATCCCGTAAAAGATTGGTATATAGCAATAGGGAATGAATTAGTAGAAGAAACAGACTATACAAAAAATCAAAATAAAAAATATGGCAAAATAAGTGACGAAAATTCAATACTAGCAATCTATAAAAGTATATACGAAAAATAAAATTAACATTATCAAAATAATTTTTATGCTATTACTAAAAAATATTACAAATAATTAATTAAGTGGAAATTTTATAGTAACCATCAATCCGCCAAGCTTATTGCTATCTCCAAGAATTATATCTCCATTGTTTTGGTGTATTATATCTTGAACAATAGATAGACCAAGTCCAATCCCAGAAACATTATTGTCCGATTTCAGTTTTACAAACGGTTTAAATACTTCATTTCTCATACTTTCTGGTATTCCATTTCCATTATCTTCAATATTTATAATTATCTCATCAATAGTTTTTGATATAGAAACTATAATTTTTTTATTTCCATATCTAATTGCATTAATTAATATATGATTAATAGCTTTTTCAAATGCAAAAGACCTTACATTATAAAAATAATCTGCCTTTGATATAAATTTTATTTCAAAACTACCTTTGTTAAATTTACTAACCAACCTTTTTAAGGTTTGAGTTAAATTAATCTTCCTTGGTATTTCATTTTCAATTCCCTTAGAAAACTCTAAATAATTATCTATTATTTTCTCCATATATGAAATATCATCCAATAAAGCAAATTGCAGATTCTTATCTTCTGCAAATTCTAGCTCTAATTTCATATGGGTAAGAGGATCTTTCAAATCATTGGATATCGATGTTAGCATGCTTGTCCTAGAATTCATTAAACTTTGCATTTTGTCATATGTTTTTAAAAATGCTTTCCCAGCTTTTCTAATTTGCACTGCCCCAGTAGGCTTAAACCAAGATATGTCCATTCCCTTACCTGCAAAAACTATCACCCTAGTAAGTTTTTTTATAGACGATAATTGCCCTTTGATAAAAGGAATTATAAATAAGATGAAAATAACAGAACTAGATAATATCCATATAAAAAATATATAAAATGTTTTTGAAAAAACAGAAGATAATGAAGACCTAATACTCAAAATTCCATCAGGATACTGTATATTTATATTTAATGAATTTGTTTTTTCATCAGCTTCAAGAGAATATGGTTTACCCAAATTTTGATTCAAAAATCTGTATACATATTTAAGTGATAATTTTGTAAGATGCTTAGAATTTCTTTTTTTAGATATTTTTGCATCTTTTATCCATTCTAAATCCATAAAAAAATTTTTTTTCGCAATATTTTCTATCTCTTCATTAATAGATTTAGAGGTATTATTTGCTTTAAGATCAACAATTGTAAGGACATTTCCAGCAAAGGTAATTGCACTTTGATTTGTTATATTCTTCCAATGTCTTTGATAAAAGATATAACCTGTTAAAAATTGAGAAACAATTATTGGAAAAATTATCAGCAAGAAAAATCTAGCAGTAATTCCCTTTGGAAAATATGTTTTCAACGTTAAATATTTTTTTAATTGATAATACATAACACCACCACACAAATATCAACAAGATATTAAATTGTAATAAATATTATGTAAACAAGTAATTTTATTTTTCTTTAAAAGGTAATATTTCATACTGCCCATCAGGAATTTTATAATCTTCACTGCAAACACCGTTTTCACATTCACCATGTTTTAAATTTATAATTGTATCATCTGTATTTTTAAATTTAAATAATACATAACCAAATTGACCACCATCATTATTATAAGAATTGTCAATTCCAACAGAATAATATGCTCCCATTATTCCATAATCCAAATCTACGTAATCAACATTATACATATTTGATACAAATACAGGTAAATCAGTATTAAACTTACATGTATAATAATTGTCTTTAATAACTGGTTGTTTGTGCCTAGAAATTTCAAGCTTATTCTTAGATGTAGTACAAAGAGATTTTAATCCATTGGCATAAACATCATATAAAAAATCAAAACGAATACTTTTTAAATTTTTTGAAAATTTAACACTTGAAATAGTAAGTGATGGCATATTTACAACAGCTGCAGTTCCAGCACCAATATTCATTCCAAACTTAAGTCCATTAAATTTACAAATTCTGGTATTTTCATCTGCTTCACACAAATAAACTTTTGTTTTATCATTAACATAAAGTAAATTAGTTATCTGATTAAAAATAGATGAATCAGTAACTCTATCTGTTAACTCAGAACATCCTTTTCGTCTACATACAACAAAAGGTCTATTTTTAAAGTTTGCCCCTGGGTTATTTGCTTTACGAGTTGGAACAGCAGCCTTTTGCAAAGGTGCTTTCTTATCCTCAAATAAATCACCAAAAAATCCCGCATTAACATTTAAGGTAAATACAAAAGAATAAAAAACAAAGCCAAGAACTAAAAATACAGATTTTTTCATATTGTTCCTCTCAAACTCCATAGACAATTTAATAACACTATTAAATCATAAAGTCTATAACGAATTTTGAAAATTTCTTTCCTTGCATATATAGCATATTTTATAGTATTATATACAAAAATTACAAGGACATATTATGGATATTATTTTATCAAGTTTAACTGGAAATTTGCATGCAAGTTATTTTAAAAACGATAATCCAAAAGCTCCTATCGCAGTAGTATTTCATGATATCCCAGAAAATAACGGTAATATGAATGAAAAAGTAAATTATACAATATTTTATTCATTAATAAAAAATGGTTTTTCTGTTATAAGATTTGATTTTAAAGGTTGTGGCAAAAGTAAAGGTACTTTCGAAAATGGTGAGCAAGAATTAATTGATGCATCAACAGTAATAGATTATATACAATCAAAACATGAGGAAGCGTCAGAATTTTGGCTTGCTGGTGTTGGCTTTGGAGCTTGGGTAGCTATGCAAATTTTAATGAGAAGGATAGAAATAACTAATTATATAGCTGTCTCTCCATATCCAAAAAAATATGATTATAATTTCTTTTCTACTCCACAATGCAATGGCGTTGTAATAGGTGCATCAAATGATGAAGTTATAAAAGAAGATAATCTAAAACAACTAGTATCTAATCTAAACAAATCTAAATATGGTAAAGTAGATTATATCTCTATAAAAAATGCATCGCATAATTATATTGGAAAATTAAATGAATTATATAATTATATAACAAAATATATAAAAAAGAATTTAAAACCTATAAATCAATAAAGTTTTCTTTTGTAAATTCTCCAGAATAAAAAGTTTTTACTTCTGAATCTATATCAAGTAATAATGCGCCATCATAATTAATTCCAACAAATTTACCAGTAAATATATTATCGTTAAAATTAAATATTATATTTTCATTTAGTTTATACAAATAAGGAATAATATTTTTTATAATTTTTGAAAAAGTATATTTTTTGCATATGTTTATATTGTTTATTAAATTTTTTGTAAAAATATTTAATAAGTCATTTTTTTCTATATAACAGTCCTCAGATAATAGATTGGTTGATGGATATCTGGTGTAATTTCTATCTGGATTACTATTTATATTTATACCAATCCCTATTATGGCAAAAAGATCTTCCTTTTCTATTAATATTCCTGATAGTTTTTTATTATTTAGCAAAATATCATTTGGCCATTTTAATTTTATATTAATATTGTCAAATTTTTGTGTTATTGTTTCTATTAATGAAATTGCTGTAATAAATGATAATTGGTGAAAGAACTTTTCTTCATTTTCTTTTAATTTTATAATATATGTAACATATAAATTACCGACAGGACTAATCCAATTAGTATTTTTAGTTGTTTTCCCATTTGTTTGTTTATCAGCAATAATGACAGTATTATTTATATTATGATTAGATAACACTAAATTTTTTGCATAAACATTCGTGCTATCAATTTCATTAAAATGTAAAATTTCAAAATTATGTTTTAACATATTTTTAATAAAAGGTTGTTTTTAACAAAAAATATAAATATTTTAAATAAATGCTAGTAAAATTATTTATATTTATAATAAAAATATATCAAAAATTTATTTCTCCTATAATAGGAGGAAGCTATAGGTGTAGGTTTTATCCAAGGTGTTCAGACTATTCTATTGAAGTTTTAAAAACCTTTGGTATATTGAGGGGAACTTATTTAACCATAAAACGAATTATACGGTGCAATCCATTTTTCAAAGGAGGATTGGATCTGCCACCAAAGAAATAGGATTTATCATGGAAAAAAATATAACACCAAATAATGTTAAAAAAACAGATTTTTTAAGGACATTTTTACTGACTCTTTCAGTATTTTTATTGCTAAATCTAATTTTTGGTAAAAAACCAGAACCAATAAAGCCAGTTACTTTTAATAAAGAGGCCAATAATTCTAATATAAAAAGAGTTTTACATAAATTTAAAACAGATACCGTATCTGGAAATTTTAATTCCAATGGAATAAGAATTGATGATTTTGTATTAAATAAATATAAACAAAATAAATCAAATACATCACCCAATATAGAAATGCTAAATTATTCAAAAAATAGCAAAGATAACAGATATATAGAAGTCGGCTTTTTATCGTCTGATGATAAAAATATTTTTCCAGATAGGTTAACTACTTGGAAAGTTATTGAAAAAACAAATAATTCAATAAAATTATCTTGGTTTAATAAAAATAATATAAAATTTTTAAGAACTATTTTATTAGACGATAAATATATGTTAAGGATAAATGACGAAATAATAAATAATTCTAATAATAAAATCGAATTTTATCCATATATTAGAATGGTAAATAACTTTGATATATTAAAACAAGTATTTGCTTCACACCATGGATTTGTTGGCTTTTTAGGTAACAATTTGTACGAATATGCGTACAAAAGTATGGATACAAAAATTAATGAAATTAATGCTAAAACTGGATGGTTTGGTTTTACGACAGATTATTTTATGAATATTTTCATTCCTCAAAATAATGACAAACCATTTACTGTAAGGACATTTGCACTAGATAATGATAAAACTGCAAAAGATGGAAAATTAATAAAACAATTTCAATCTGATTATATAAGTGAGGCAGTAACCATAGATAAAGAGAAAAGATTTGTTAACAGTTCATTATTTTATATAGGTCCAAAACAACAAGAAATAATAAAGGAATATGAAAATAAATATAAGATTGAGAAATTCGATTTATCAATAGATTATGGATACTTTTATATATTAACTAAGCCTTTTACAAAAATATTAAAATATCTATATGAATTTACAGGTAATTTTGGCATTGCAATAATAATATTTACTATTTTAATAAGATTACTTTTCTTTCCAATAGTTCAAAAATCATTTAAGAATATGGCCCTTATGAAAAAACTACAGCCAGAAGTTACCAGAATACAACAGTTATATTCAGGTAATAAACAAATGGCAAGTATTGAAATTATGATGCTATACAGAAAAAATAAAGTAAATCCTTTATCTGGTTGCTTACCTATTCTATTACAAATTCCAGTATTTTTTTCTTTATATAAAGCATTAATTATATCAATAGAAATGAGACATGCTCCATTTATATTATGGATTAATGATTTATCATCTGCAGATACAACAACTATATTTAATTTGTTTGGATTATTGCCTTTTACTCCATACAAATGGCTTCCAGTTATTGGAATATTACCAATAGTTATGGGAATAACTATATATCTACAACAAAAAATGCAACCAATTGTTGCAAATATGGATAAGGTCCAATTAAGAATATTAAAATTCTTTCCTATATTTTTAGTATTTATTTTTGCAAAATTCCCTGCAGGACTTTTAATTTACTGGATAGTGAATAACATATTAAGTATACTACAGCAAAGATTAATTAAATGAAATTAAAAGAATTTTATAATAAAAAACCTGTATTTATAGGAAGTTTTCCATCTATATCAGATATTCCTTATACAAAGTTAAATGAAATTGCATTTATAGGAAGATCTAATGTCGGAAAATCATCTCTTATAAATGCTATTTTTTCATCCCCTATTGCTAAAACATCATCTACTCCCGGTAGAACACAAATGCTAAATTTTTTTAATATGCAAAATGTAATAATGATAGTTGATTTACCAGGGTATGGTTTTGCTAAAGCCCCCAAAGATATTGTAAAAAAATGGAATAACAATGTTAATTTATATTTAAAAGGTAGATCACAATTAAAAAGAGTGTTTTTATTAATAGATGCAAGGCACAGTATAAAAGATATAGATTTAAAAATGATGAAAATGCTAGATGATAATGCTGTAAATTATCAAATAGTTATAACAAAATTAGATAAAATAGCCTTAAAAGATATAGATAAAGTTATAAAAGATATAGATGATATATATAAACAACATCCAGCTATGCACCCAATTATTTTAAAAACTAGTAGTCAAAATGGTGATGGATTATTAGAAATCCGTGGAGAAATTTTTGATTTAACAAAATAATATCTTTTGTATAAAATATATTGACAAAATAAAAAATTTCGTATAAAAATTATATCAAATAAGAATAAGGAGTAGTTTTTATGAGATTTTTTATAAGATCTATTATAATTTACAGCATATTATTTTCTTTAAATAATTCTGCAAATAGCAGTAAATTATATGCTATGCAAAATTCCAATGATAGATTATTTTTAGCAAAGGAAGATAAAGATATTGAAGAAAAAAACACAAAAGAAAATATAAATAATAAAAAAGATAAAATAGAATATAGACAAAAATATTTATATGCTTCTGCTTCAATTGGATATTTTTTACCAAAAAATAATATGAATTTCTATGATATGGAAGATTGTGGCGGTCCATATAATGCAGATTTTATATGCAATAGTAGAAAAGATAGACCTATATCTGCGACTTATGATAATAATTACTTTTTATCTGCAGCATTTGGTATAAATTCTGAAACTTTTTTAAGATTTGAATTTTCTTATTTACAATTATTAAAAAAATTAAATATAGAAGGTGTTAATAGAGTAGGTGTAGATAACAGAAAATATTTCAGCAATATAAAATTAAATACCAGTAGTATAAATGTATATTTTGATTTTATTAATAGAAGAAACGAACCATATTCAGTATTTGTTCCATATATGATGGCAGGTATCGGTTTAAGTAATATTAGACTTAATGATTTTACATTTACAGGAACAATGGATAAGAAATATACTGTATTTGGTAAAAAACAGGAAAATAAAACAATAATATATGGATTTGGACTTACCGCTGGTATAAACAGTTATATATCTATGGATATTGGATATCGTTATTATGATTTTGATACAATAAAAACTGATATAGTTACACAAGAGGAAGAAACTATACCAGGCCCACCTCCAAGTGTTAATACAAATAACTTTGATATAGGATTAAAGTCTCATTTAAGAGCAAATACTATAATGATAACAGGTAAAATACAGATATAAAAATAGTGAGGATACAACCTCACTATTTTTATTATACAACTATATTAACTAACTTATCTTTTACTATAATAAATTTCTTTATCTCTTTATCTTTTATATATAAATTAATAGCAGGAATATTTTTTACCTTTTCTTTAATTTCGTTATCAGACAATGATCTATCCAAATCTATCTCAGCTCTCTTTTTCCCATTCACAGAAACAACTAAATGTATTTTATCTAAAATCAAAGAATTTTCATCATGATTAGGCCAATTTTCAAAAGTAATAGTTTTATTATGACCAAGTATCTGCCAAACTTCTTCCGCAATATGAGGAGCAAAAGGATAAATCAATTTAGCCATAATTTCTAACATATAAACTGGAATACTTTTCATATCTGTCATATAGTTACAATAAACCATAAGTGATGATATAGCTGTATTAAACTTCATACTCTCTATTCTTTCACTTACTTCTTTAATAGTTTGATTTAAAATAAAATTATCAGCTTTTGAAATATCAACATGTCCAACTTTATTTGTTAAATCATAAACTCTATTTAAAAATCTATAAATCCCAATCATTGAACTAGTAGACCACATAGCCGCTTGATCAAACGGTCCTATAAACATTTCATAAACACGAAGAGTATCTGCCCCATATTGAGAAACTATGTCATCAGGATTTATTACATTTCCTTTTGATTTACTCATTTTTTCACCATTTTCAGCAAGTATCATCCCATGTAAAGACCTCTTTTTATATGGTTCATCAAATGGAACTAATCCCATATCAAATAAAGTTTTATGCCAAAAACGAGAATATAATAAATGTCTTGTAATATGTTCCGCACCACCTTCATACCAATCTACTTGTCCCCAATATTTAAGAGCTTCCTGTGATGCAAATTCATTTTTATTACGTGGATCCATATACCTTAAATAATACCATGATGATCCAGCCCAATTTGGCATAGTGTCAGTTTCTCTAACTGCATGCCCTTTACACTTAGGGCAAGTAGTATTTATCCAATCAGTTGCCTTTGCAAGAGGGGATAATCCTTCATCAGTTGGCATATAATCATCTACATCAGGAAGTAATAAAGGTAACTCTGAAACAGGAAGTGGTACCCAACCACACTTTTCACAATATACCATAGGTATTGGTTCCCCCCAATATCTCTGTCTCGTAAAAATCCAATCTTTCATCTTATATTTTACAGACTTAACACCAAATCCCATTGATTCAATTTTTGAATTAATTATTTCAATAGCCTCATCATACTCTTTGTCATTTAAAAACTCTGAATTTATATACGTCCCCTTTTTATCAGTATATGGTAAACTGCTATTTTTAATATCATTTATAACAGGGATAATAGGAAGTTTAAATTTCACAGCAAAGTCATAATCTCGTTCATCATGCGCTGGTACTGCCATAACGGCACCAGTTCCATATTCCATCAAAACATAATCAGAGACAAAAACAGGGATAAGCTTATTGGTAAACGGATGGATAACAGATATACCATCTATTTTGAGACCTGTTTTATCTTTATTTAATTCTACACGTTCGAAATCTGTTTTTGCTGAAGAACTAGATTTATAATTTAATATTTCATCAATATTACTTATTTTATCTTTTAATTTCTCTAAAACAGGGTGTTCTGGTGCAATAACTAAATAACTAACACCAAATATAGTATCAGGTCTAGTTGTATATACTTTTAATTTTTCATTAGTTCCATTTATATCAAAATTTATTTCCATGCCGGATGATTTTCCTATCCAATTAGATTGCATCTTTTTAACATTATCTGGAAAATCAACAGTTTTAAGGCCATCTAACAATTTATCAGAATAAGATTGCATTTTTAAAATCCATGCAGATTTTTTCTTTTTAACAACCTCACTTCCACATCTTTCGCAATGTCCTTTTTCTAACTCTTCATTTGAAATTCCTATCTTACATTCCGGACACCAAAATATTGTTTCTTCACCTTTATATGCCAAACCATTATTAAACATCTGAATAAACATCCACTGCGTCCATTTATAATAATCTGGATCAGTCGTATTAACAGTACCTTTCCAATTAAATGAGTATCCAAGAGATTTAAGTTGTCTTGTAAAAGTTTCTACATTAATTTTGGTAGCAACAGCAGGATGTATTCCTGATTTTATAGCATATCTTTCTGTTGGCAATCCAAACGCATCAAATCCTATTGGAAAAAGAACATTATATCCTTCCATTCTTCTTTTCCTCGCAATAATATCCATTGCAGTAAAAGATCGAGGATGTCCGACATGAAGTCCAGCACCAGATGGATATGGAAACTCTACAAGTGCATAAAACTTTTTTTTATTTTTATCTATTTTAACATTAAATATATCAGTTTCTTCCCATATTTTTTGCCACTTTTTTTCTATATTTTTAAAATCATAATTAGACATATTAACCTCATAACAAAAAGAAAAAATTCAAACAGTTTTCTTATTTACAAATAATTTTTCAAGATATACACTGAAATTAATATATTATTAAAAACTTTTAAAAGTCAATTAAATTTATAGAGGCATTAAATGATAAATAATTTATATAATAAATATAATAACAGTAAATTAGGCCAGCAAAAAAAATCTGTGCAATTTGTCCTTATAATTATACTTTTCATAATATTATGGTTTATAATAGGAATATTATTTGGGCATAAAAAAGCAGAAGAAGTAAAGCAACCCAGCATTGTTAATGTCGATGTAGAAACATTAAAGCAAAAGAGTATAGTATCTAATATAATCATATATGGACAAACAAAAGCCAGTGAAAAAATTACTTTAAAAAGTAGAACTTCAGGAATAGTAGAAAAAATATACAAACATAAAGGAGAATATGTTAAAAAAGGAGAAACAATATTTAAACTTAAAATAGAAGATAGAAATGAAAAATTAAATGCAGCTATTGCTATGAAACAAAAGGCAGAAATTGCATATAAAACTGCTGAAAATTTATTAAACCAAAATCTTATATCAAAAATGGATTTTATTTCAAGTAAAGCTTCATTTGAAGAGGCTAATGCAACAGTATCTAAAATTAGATTAGATATTGATTATACAAATATAAAAGCTCCATTTGATGGAATAGTTGATGATTTATTTGTAGAAGAAGGTGGATATGTATCCAGTATGACTAGGGAAAATGAAATAGGAACATTTGTTAATTTAGATCCTGTAAAAATAAGTGCAGATATTCCAGAAAAATATATTAACAGAATATCGAAAGGAGTTGTTGCTAAAGTGACTCTTTCAAACAATTCAATAGTTGATGGTTTATTAACATATATTGGCTCTGTTGCAAATACATCTACCAGAACATTTAATATAGAGTTAGAAGCAAATAATAAAGATATGAAAATTGTTGAAGGTATGACAGCAGAAATAAGTTTGCCACTTAATAGTATTTTTGCTAGCAAGTTAAGTGTATCTTCATGCTTAACTTTTGGAGATGATGGTTCAATAGGGGTAAAAACGATAAATGATAAAAATATTGTTGGTTTTTATCCTGTAGAGATAGTTAAAGAAGAAGATAAAGGACTTTGGGTTTCGGGCCTTCCAAATATTGCTAATGTGATTATTGGTGGTGGAGAGTTCGTAAAGATAGGTAACAAGGTTAATCCAAAATTCATAAATAATAAATAGTTTAATTAATAGGTGCTAATATGTCTTTAATAAAAACAGCAATGAATAAAACTAGAATTTTTCTTTTTAGTTTATTTATGTTAACAGTTTTAGGATTAAATACTTACATAAAAATGCCTAAAGAATCTTTCCCAGATGTAAATATTCCAAGGATGATAGTTACAGTAAAATATACAGGAATATCTCCAGAAGATGGAGAAAGGCTCTTAGCAAAACCTCTTGAAAAAGAATTTAAAACAGTTACCGGTTTAAAAGAGATGAATACAAAATGTTACGAAGGATATTGTCGTACCATTTTAGAGTTTAATGCTGGATATAATGTTGATAAGGGACTCCGCGAAACAAAAGATGCTGTTGATAATGCAAAATCCAGTATGCCAAAGGATATAGAGGAACCAATAATAAAAGAAATAAATACATCAGAATTTGCAATAGCAATAGTTAACATATACGGTTCTGCTCCTGAAAAGACTTTAATGAATATTGCAAATGAGTTGCAAGATGCTTTAGAGGGTATTCCAGGAGTATTAGAAGCAGATATTGGCGGTAAAAGAAAAGAACAAGGAGAAATTTTAATAAATCCAGCAAAATTAAATTCATATAAAATTTCAATAAATAATATAGGTGCATTTTTTTCTGGCTCTAATATACTTGTTCCCGCTGGTAATATTGAATCAGAAAAAGGTTCATTTCCAATAAAGGTTCCTGGGTTAATTGAAAATGTAGAAGATATATTAAATCTTCCAGTAAAGGTTAATGGAGATGCAGTTATAAAATTATCTGATATAGCTGATGTTAAAAGAAATTTTGCAAATGCTACAGAATATGTGCGTATGAATAAAGAACCAGCATTATCTCTTGAAATAAAAAAAAGATCAGGTGCAAATACAATAGAAACTGTTGAAGAAGTAAAAAAAGTATTAAAAGAAGCTGAATCTATTCTTCCAAATAATGTTGTTTTAAGATTAACAAATAATTCTGCAGAAACTATTAAAAACAATCTTATTGATTTACAAAATAATGTTATATCATCAATAATATTGGTAATGATCTGTGTAGTTTTAATGCTGGGTGTTAGAACAGGGTTGCTAGTTGGACTTTCTATTCCTGCGTCATTTTTAATAGGAATATTATTTTTGGGAGCAATAGGTGTAAGTATAAATATGGTTGTTTTATTCGGGTTAATACTGGCTGTTGGTATGTTGGTCGATGGAGCAATAGTTATAACCGAATATGCAGATAAAAAAATGACAGAAGGATTAAATAGACAGGATGCTTATGCAGAAGCATCAAGTCGTATGGCTGTATCTGTTATTGCATCAACGGCAACTACTCTTATTGCATTTTCACCATTGTTATTTTGGCCTGGTATTATGGGTGAATTTATGAAATATTTACCTTTAACTGTTATATGTATATTAAGTGCATCATTACTTGTTGCTTTGGTTTTTGTGCCAATACTTGGTGCTTTATTTGGAAAGGCAGGAAGTATAACAGATGAGGAAAAAGAGTTAACACTTGCATCAGAAACAGGAAATTATCATAAATTAAAAGGTTATATGAAGACTTATTATAATATACTTACTTGGGCTTTAAAACGTCCATGGAAAGTTATTGTAGGAATCTTTGGCGTTTTAATATTGTCATTTTTTACATATGGAATATTTGGAGTAGGAGTTGAATTTTTCCCAGATTTAGGTTCAGATTTTATCAATATCAATATACATGGCAGAGGTAATTTATCAATAGATGAAAAATCAAAATATATATCAGAAGTTGAAAATAAAGTATTCAAAATGCCTTATTTTAAAAATGTTTATTCCAGAAGCGGAGCAAGATCTTATAATGCAAGTGAAGATGTTATTGGTTATATACAGGTTGAATTAAAAGACTGGCAAGAAAGACCTCATTCAAAAGTTGTAATTGAAAAATTAAAAAATAAATTAAAAGATACATCTGGTGTATTGGTTGAGGTTTTAAAACAGGATAAAGGACCAGTTTCTGGAAAACCTATACAAATAGAAATATCTTCATCAACAGATGATCATAAAATACTGGAAAGTGGATTAAAGTATATTCACACAGCTATGAATAAAATTGGTGATTTTATCGATATAGAAGATACATCAGATTTGCCAGGTATTCAGTGGCAAATGCAAATAAATAAATCTCAAGCTGCAAAATTCGGTGTAAATATATCATCTATTGGTGCAATAGTTCAAATGATAACAAGGGGGGCAATAGTATCAAAATACAGGCCTATTGATAGTGACGATGAGTTAGATATAGTCGTAAGATTCCCTAAAAAATTTAGAGCTTTGGAAATGATAGATAATCTTTATGTCGTTGTTGCATCTGGCGCATCTGTTCCTATATCAACTTTTGTAAAGGTTATTCCTACACCAAAAGTAAATATGATACAAAGGATAGATGGTAAAAGGATTCTAAAGGTATCAGCAAAGGTAAAAGAAGGTGTTTTTGCTGCTGAAAAAATAAAAGCTTTGAAAAAGTATTATAAAGCAAATCCTCTTCCAAAAGGAGTAAGGATAGCTTTAAAAGGGCAAGATGAAGATAGTAAGGAAAATTCTGCATTCATTGGTCGTGCATTTATGGCAGCAGTATTTTTTATGGGATTCATACTATTGCTACAATTTAACAGTTTTTATTCAACATTTATGATTCTTTTTTCAATATTACTTTCTATGATTGGCGTTATTTTAGGATTGGTTATTACAAGAGACCCATTTTCAATAGTTATGACTGGACTTGCTGTTGTATCTCTTGCAGGAATAGTCGTGAATAATAATATAGTATTAATTGATGCTTTTGATGAAATAAAACAAAAAATTTCAGACCCGGTTGATGCAGTAATAAGAACAGGTCTTCAAAGACTTCGTCCAGTTTACTTAACAACAACTACTACTATATTAGGTTTGGTTCCTATGGCATTAAAATTAAATATGGATTTTGTTAACGCTGATATAACAATAGGTGCTCCATCTATGGATATGTGGTCTGCTTTTTCTAAATCTGTTATTTTTGGTTTAGGATTCGCAACTATTTTAACATTGGTTGTAACACCATGTATGCTACTTGTTGGTGTAAGGATGAGAAAACAATTCAAAGATTGGTGGCAAAGAAAAGTTTTAGCAAAATTTAGCTAGTTATAAATCCAATAATTGATTAACAAAATCATTTGAATTAAAGGGTTTTATATCGTTTAAAGTTTCACCAAATGTTACAAAAAATACAGGAATTTTATATTTCTGTGCTAGTGTTATAATAAATCCAGATTTTGATGAACCTTCCGTCTTTGTTAAAATTATACCAGTAATTTTAATATTTTTACTGAAAGTTTCCATTTGTATAATACTATTTTGTCCACCATTTCCATCTAATACTAAAATAGTTTCTGATGGTGCATTATTATCAATTTTAGTAACAGTTTTTATTATTTTTGATAGCTCAGCCATCAAATTGTCATTATTCCCAAGCCTGCCTGCTGTATCTATCATAATTATATCACAATTTTGACTTTTCGCTTTATTATATCCGTCATATGCAAGTCCTGACGGGTCAGAATTATCTTTTGATATGAACAAAGTATCAGTTCTAGTAACTAAATCTTTTAATTGTTCAGTTGCTGATAGTCTGAAGGTATCACATGCGACAACAGCAACTTTTTTATTCTGTTTACTGAAATAATTTCCCATTTTCCCAATAGTGCTGGTTTTGCCACTGCCATTAACTCCTATCATTATAATAGAAAATGGTTTATATGAATTTACATCAAACACAACTTCTACAGGCTTTAATATTTCAATAAATTTCTCTTTTAAAAACTGTTTAATACTGTTTAAATTATCAATGTTTCTATTTTTTATTTCAGAAATTATATTTTCAACTATTTCGTATGATATATCAGATGTTATTAACAATTCTTCTAATTGTTCCATTAAATCATTATCTAATTTAGAACTAGCAGAAAATAAATTTGATAATTTTTGTCCAAATTTTCCAAACATAATTTAACCTTTGATAATTAAAACTTATCCAATTATTATTAATTTAGTATAGTTTTCAAGGTATTTTATGGATAAAGACATCACAGTAAATATTATTTATGGTCCAACCGCCAGTGGGAAAAGTAGTTTTGCAATAAATGAAGCTATAAAAAATAATGGGATAATCATAAATGCAGACAGTCAACAAGTTTATAAGGAATTACCAATATTAACTGCATGTCCAACAACAGAAGATTATACAAAAGTAGAGCACAAATTATATCAATTTATTGATGGCTTTATTGGTATTGATGTAAATTTATGGCTTAAAAATACAGTAAATGAAATAATAAATGCAAATAATAAAGGTAAAATTCCATTCATTGTTGGTGGAACAGGTTTTTATATTAAATCATTAATAGAAGGTTTATCTCCAATCCCAGAAATAAATTTAAATATAAGAAATAAGATCAGGGAAAAATATAAAAATATAACAACTTATGAAATATATGAAGATTTAAAAAAAATAGATATCGAACTTGCAAATAAATTATCAAAAAATGATAGGCAAAGAATATTACGAGGAATAGAGGTTTTCTATTCAACAGGTATAAAATTATCCAATTGGCAAAAAAAAGAAAAAATAAAATTACTTCCAAATGCAAAATTTAACTTAAAATTTATAAATCCGGAAATGAAAATATTAGAAACCAGAATTAAGCAAAGAACAGAATTTATGATAAATAACAGAGTAATAGATGAGGTGAAAACTTTACTAAATAAAAATTATAAACCAAATTCTCCTATATTTAAAGTTATAGGGGTGAAATCAATAATAAATTATATAAATAAAAACATGAATATTGATGAGTTACAAAGTAAACTAATATTAGAAACCAGACAATACGCAAAACGACAAAAAACATTTTTCAAAAATTCTATACAAAATATATAATTGCTAAATTTAAAATTTTATGATAAAATACAGAAAAATTTTAGGAGTAAGAAATGGGTATAATAGAAAGAGCAAATACATTAGCTATATATTCAAACATATTACGCAAAATTGAAGAGCAATATTCATATATAAGAACACAATTCGAAGATTTATATATGATCTATGATGAGGTTAAAAGTGATTTTGCGAAAGGGAAAATATATGACAAAGAACACATTGAACTCGAAAATTCTTTTTTTACAAAATTTGATGAAACAAAATCAGAACTAAGAAAATTTGTAGAAAAGCAACCAGGATTTAAAGATTTTTATAAACAAAATTGGCGTGAGTATAATTTAGACTTTTTAATAGGAACTACTCCTATTCCTACAGCAAAATTTGGAGAAAGTTATAGTGAAACTTCAAATGAAAATATTTCTGGTGAAGTACAAGATGAAGGAAAATCAGAATCAGAGCAAGAAAATAATGCACTTCATCCTTTGGCTTATATTTATAGAATAGTATCTCAAGATGAAATAGAAGAAAAATTTAAAAAAAATTTTAAGTTAAAGGATAATGATGGAAATATAAATGATTTAGGTAAATATGATTTATTAGAAGTAATTGATGATAGTTACAGAATTGAAAATAATAAAGATATTATTACTGGAGTAAAAGAAGAAAATTCTTTGCAAATAACTCATCCAAAAGGGGCAGATATAGAACAATCTAGTGTAATGTGGGGTTTGGACGCCATGGTTTTATATATGAAGGAGTCAGGGCAAAGTCCTTTTGAATTAGATTTAGATGTGAAAACTGATGAGTTTGCATCTGGGCTTGTTGTCACAATAATGAACAAATATGCCAAAAATGGCAAAATAGATGAGACTATTTTAAAAGGGATTATCGTAAATGGTAAAAAAATAGATATTAGTAATGTAGAAAAAGAAGAAGATTTAGCAGTTAAATTTACAGAAGTAATGTATCCTTTTCCTAAAGTATCAAATGATTATGATGTTGATTTTAATAGTAATGCGCAACCAAATCCCCAAGGTGCAACCGCAAACAACCAAGGTGTAGCCGCTCCTCAAGGTGCAACCGCAGTCGTTCCCCAAGATGAATCCGAAAACAAGCAAGGTGTAACCGCTCCTCAAAGCGCAAACCAAGACGCAGCCGCAAAAGGTCAAGGTGAAACTGCAAAAGGTCAAGGCAAAGAAGAAAATTTCGAACAAGGAATATCTAACTTAAATGAGAATATTGGAAAAGTTTTTGAAGCTCTTAAT
Organism: uncultured Alphaproteobacteria bacterium; assembly: GCA_963544995.1. Taxonomy (GTDB): domain Bacteria; phylum Pseudomonadota; class Alphaproteobacteria; order Rs-D84; family CACZYB01; genus CACZYB01. The sequence goes on from CAUUHH010000002.1 coordinate 24,425, forward strand.
GCTCTTGAGGGTAACAGTATATAATAAAAATATTTGTAATTGATTTATTTTTGTGATATAAATGAGTATAAGGTAAGAGGGAAAGTAAAAATTAAAAATAAATTTTGGATATTTTTAAATCTTTTATTGATAGGCAGCTTAATGCTTCCTAATAGCTCTTCCTATGCAAAGAAAAAAAAGAAAAATAGTAGTAAGTCGTCAAAACATAAATCTGGATCTCCTGTAATTTCAAATAATACTACTACGTCGGTTAGTCAATCAAATGAGGCGAGATCTGTTGCAGTCGATAGGGCAGCAAGAAATGGAGGTTCTTCATCATCTGCTCAAAAACAAAAACCAAAAGATCCAGATGTGGAAATAGAGGAATTAAGGTCTAATTTGCTTGCATGTCTTGCTGCACCATGTGATGGTAGTGTAAGTTATGAAGGGTGTTTTAAAGAAACGAATCAGGAAATAAAATACAGACAAAGCTCTGATTGTATGGGGTATATAAATAACGCATCAGATGCAGGGATTGTTGCCAGGGCAAAACTACAGGTAAGCCAAAATATTAAAGCCATGTTAAAGGAAGCGTGCGATGGTATTGGAGGTAAGGTATCTGGCTCTACATGTAAAGTTGATATTTTTTATAAGGCTAAATCTCCCGATGGTAAACATTCTGTGGAAAATAGCAGAACATTTACTGTTGGGCAAACTGTAACTTGTTCATATGCTTCATTTGGATTAAGTCAGCAAAGCTTAGAGTATCAAAAAGAAATGTCAACTGAACAGAAAATGGCATTATTAAATGCTGGTATAGGTGCTATAACTCCTTTGGTGCAGGGGGGTATGGCTCTATTCCAGGCTCATAGATTAAAAAAAGAACTCGCAGAAACAGACAGAGTAATTGGAAGTGGTTGGTTTAAATTTAATGGTAAAAGTTTGGAAAATTGTTGCTATAGCAAAAAGAGAGAATATGGGGCAAAAAAAGATCTTGTAGCAAAGGGTGAGGGCTTCCCTACAAAAGATTCTTCTGGTTGGTATATAGATATAGATGAACCGAATTGTAGTCAAGATGAATGCAAAACTGTTAATTTATGTAGTGACAGCAATTTTAAGATTGAAGCAAAAAAACCATCTTGTGCTATTGAATTAACAAATGTTAGTGATTTAAAAATAAAGGAAAAATTATCTGAATTAATCAGAACAAAGGTTGATTTAGAAGGGTTAAAGGCAGAACACGATTTTGCAAAAAGTACACAAGGCCTAAGACAGATGATTGGAACTCAAATGTATGCAAGGCAAATGACTAATAGTATAGAAAAGCTAGTCGGAAATAATGAACCACAACCTTGTAGCGATGTTAAATACATAGGTTCGTCTTGTACTACTATAGATGGAAAAAAAGAAGATGTTGTTAGCGCAGATAAAGCGAGAGATTGTATAACAAAAGGTCAGGTATACGATAAAAATTGGGAATGCTATCACACAAATTCAGGATGGTCTTGTGCTGACAAAAATACGTGTTCCTGGACTGGAACTGATTGGAAACAAACTATTAGTAATAACAAGGGAAATGGTGAAGGTAGTACGAGAGGTGCAGGTAGTACGAGAGGTGCAGGTAGTGAAGAGTATAATATTAATAATTTTAATGAAGATATAAACAAAATAGGCAATAGTTATAAAACACTTATGCAAGGAGATGAGACTACTAGAAAATCAATATCAGAATATAAATCTACTTTATCTGCATATGAAACAAATCAAAATTCACTAAATGAGGCAAATAAGTCTAAGGAAGAATTAAGAAAAAAAGTGGATGAAGTAGGTCAGCAAGGCCTTGCACAACTTTCTCAAGGAGCAATAGGGGGTGCAACTCAAATTGCGACATCTTTAATGTCACAACAGGAAAATAAAGGAATAATGACAGGAAATTGTTATATAGGTTCCGGAAACGGTCCATTATTTATAACTGATGGTGAAACAAAAAAGATAACATGGAAAGGAATGTAATAAAAACATTCCTTTTATATTTTTATTATTTATTTAATTTCCAATAAAATTTTTTCAATTATTTTTTCTGCTTTAAAATTCATATATTCTGCAACGTCATTTCCGGGTGCTGATGTCCCAAATTCATCTATACCTATATTAATTTTTGCATATTTGCTCCACCCAAATGTACTGCTTGCCTCTATTGATACAGTAGTTACAGTTTCTGGTATAATATCTTTTTTATATTTTTCATCTTGTAACTCAAATAAATATATTGATGGCATTGAAACAACAGATGCATTTATATTATATTTTTCTAATAATATTTTTTGAATATTGATTGATAAATTTACCTCTGTTCCTGTCGCAATTATAATCATATTATGATTTTTAGCTTCTTTTTTATCAGATACAATATATGCACCTCTTTGAACTTTATTCTCTATATTTAAATCATTTCTAATAATTGGTGCAGCCTGTCTTGATAATATTATTACAGTTGGTTTACTTTTTGCATATAGTGCAATTTCCCATGCTTCTAGTGTTTCTATTGCATCAGCGGGTCTTATAACATTTACATTAGGAATGCTACGAATAGCAGCTAAATGTTCCACAGGTTGATGTGTTGGGCCATCTTCTCCAACAAATATGCTATCATGAGAAAATATATAAATAGGTGACAATTTCATCAATGTTGATAACCTAAGTGCAGGTTTTAAATAATCAGAAAAGGTTAAAAATGTTGAACCAAATGCTTTAAATCCAGAAAGTGATAATCCATTTAATACAGCCCCCATTAAATGTTCTCTGATTCCATAATTTACAAAATTACCATCAAAATTATTTGCAGTAATAGATATTGTTTTATTTGTTTTTACTCCAGTAGGGGTGGATAAATCTGCACTACCTCCTATCATATTTTGTAAATAATCACTAATATCTTCTAATATAACTGTATTTGCATTCCTTGTCGCTTTACTAAAATTTGCATCTATAAATTTCTTTTTTATATTCAAAAATATTTCGGATAAATCTGTATTATCAATAGAATATAAATTATTTAAAATTTTCTGCTTATGTTTATCAAGGTGTTCTACTTTTTTATTCCATTCATTTATAGATTCTATATTTTTATTTCCAACATTTAACCAATCATTTTTTATATCATCTGGAATTTTAAACGATTCTATTGGATAACCAATTTGTATTTTTGATTCTATAACTTGTTCTGGTGATAATGGTGTCCCATGAACTGTAGAGGTGTTTTCTAATTCTTTACATCCTTTTCCTATGGTTGTATGTATATCAATAAATACTGGTTTTAAACAATTTCTTGCTTTTGATAAAATATTATCGATTTCTTCTATATCATATCCATCAATAATTTCTAAAACATCCCAATTATTTGCTTTAAACCTAGCTTTCATATCAACTTTATTTGCAATAGTTGCCTGTCCATCAATTGTGATATTATTATCATCCCATAATACGATAAGGTTATTAAGGTTAAGTGTTCCAGCAAAAGAAATTGCCTCCTCACTTATTCCTTCCATCAAACAGCCATCACCAACTAGAACATAAACTTTATTATTTATTATATCGCTACCAAGCTTTTGTTCTTTTATCTTATTACCAAGTGCTATGCCAACTCCTGTTGCAATACCTTGTCCTAATGGACCAGTTGTTGTTTCTATTCCATCCAGTAATCCATATTCTGGATGACCAGCAGCTTTTGACCCTAATTGTCTGAAATTTTTAATATCATCTAAGGTTATATCCTTATATCCAGAAAGGTATAAAATACTGTACAACAGGGCAGAACCATGTCCCGCAGATAAAATAAATCTATCTCTGTTTTCCCATTTTGGATAACTTGCAGAAAATTTTAAATGTCTTGAAAATAAAACCGTTGCAACCTCTGCCATTCCCATAGGTAGGCCTGGATGTCCTGATTTTGCCTTTGTTATCATATCAATAGATAAAAATCTAACTGCATTAGCCATATTTTGAATCTTAATTATTTCTTTTTGTTGCATTTTTACCTCTTTTTAAATAATCTGTATAGATAGGAAAAGTCTTATCAAATAAAAATATTAAAAGCAATAAAATGAATAAAGAATTAATAGTTTATACTGACGGAGCATGCAGCGGAAACCCAGGAAAAGGTGGATGGGGAGCATTAATTATTGATGATAAAGAAAAGACAGAATTATATTCTGGAAGTAAATTAACAACAAATAATCAAATGGAATTACAAGCAGTAATAGAAGCTTTACAATTTATAGATAAAAAATATAATGTGACAACCTGTAATATTTCAATCTGGACTGATAGCCAATATGTAAAAAATGGTATTACAACTTGGATTAAATCATGGAAAATTAATGGGTGGAAAAATTCTGCAAAACAGCCAGTAAAAAATAAAGATTTATGGATAAAATTAGATGAATTAACATTAAATAAAAATATTTCTTGGAATTGGGTAAAAGGTCATAACGGACATACAGAAAATGAATATGTTGATGCTCTTGCTCGAAGGGGAATTACTGAATTAAATGAAACCGTATGATTATTCATTTTTAATAAAACATCCAAATGGAAGTGTTGATATATTTCCAGTTATTTTTGAACGGTCATTGAAATCAAAAGCAATAAAAATAATTCCTAATCTTGCAAAACGTACAATAAAAATTTCTTATCCAATATATGTATTAAAGAAAAAAGCTGTGGAATTTTTAGAAAACAACAAATCATGGATATCAAAACAGCTAGAAAATATTCCAGAAACAATTAATATTTCAGATAATACAGATATTAATTTTATTGGTGATAAATATAAAATAAGACATGTACCAACTGCAAGACGTGGTGTATGGATAGAAGATAATTATATATTTGTATCTGGTGATAAAGAATTTTTAAATAGGCGTGTAAAAGATTTTTTAAAGGTAGAATTTAAAAAATATTTAAATCTTCGTGTCAAATTTTATGCGGATAAAATAAATAAATCATATAATAAAATATCAATAAAAGATACCAGCAGTAGATGGGGAAGTTGTGCAAGTAATGGTAATTTATCATTTTCATGGCGTTTATGTTTCTCTCCAATTGGGGTAATAGATTATGTTGTAGCACACGAAGTGGCACATCTAAAAGAACTTAATCATTCAAATAATTTTTGGAAAATAGTTTATGATATTTGTGAGTACAATGTTGATGAAGCAATAAAATGGCTTTCAGATAAAGGATTATTAATACATTATATTGATTAAATTTATCTTGAAAGAATATATTTAATTATTTAGTATCTTAAAGCTTAAAAGGAAAGAAATGTCGTGCAGGATAATATAATAACAAATCAAAGTTCTATAAAAGTTAAACATAAAAGTAAATTAGAACTATTTTTTATAGGATTTTTTGTATTATCTGTACTATTTACATTTTTGCTCACTTTCGTTTTATTCAAATATGGAACTAATTTACCAGACTATAATCAACTTGCAGAATACAGACCTCCAGTTACAAGCAGATTTTATTCTTCCGATGGAACATTACTTACTGAATATGCAACTGAACAAAGAATTTTCGTTCCATTAAAAGATATACCTCCCAACTTAATAAATGCTTTTATTGCAGCAGAGGATAAAAAGTTTTGGTCCCACCATGGAATAGATCCAATCGGAATAATAAGAGCCACTATTGTAAATGTAAAAAATAAGATATTGGGAAATAAAAGGGGAGCAATTGGGGCATCAACAATAACTCAGCAAGTCGCAAAAAATTTCTTTTTAACTTCAGAAAAGTCTATATCAAGAAAACTTAAAGAAGTAATACTAGCCTTAAAAATGGAAAGAGCGTTTTCTAAACGTCACATACTTACGCTATATTTCAATCAAATATTTTTAGGTTTCAGATCTTATGGTGTTGCGGCAGCAGCATTAAATTATTTCAATAAATCTTTAAATGAATTAACAATTGCTGAATGTGCATTTTTAGCTGCATTACCAAAAGCTCCAAATAATTATAACCCAATTACTAATAAAGAAAGAGCAATAGATAGACGAAATTGGGTTTTAGAACGTATGCAAGATGATGGTTATATAACAAAAGAAGAGTCAGAGTTTGCTCAAACAGAGGATATAGTTTTAAGCGAAAGTTTTGTTTCAAAAAACCAAAGATACTCATTGTATTTTTCAGAAGAAGTAAGAAAATTTTTATCTGATATATATGGAGAAGAGCAATTATATGCAGGTGGATTAAGTGTAATGACAACTTTGATTCCTGAATATCAAAAAATAGTAACTGATTCTTTACGGAAAGCATTAATAAATTTTGATTTATCAAAAGGTTGGCGTGGCGCAGAAAAAAATATAGATATTGATAGTGATGAATGGGTATCTGATAAAAAAATTATAAATACATTAAAAAATACTAATAAACAATTATGGGAAATATTATTGGATAAAACAAAATTATATTCTGGAGCAGAAGATAATGGTTGGGAAAAAGCAATAGTTTTAAATGTTGATAATAATGAAGCTAAAATAGGATTAAAAAATGGTAGGACTGGTTTAATAACTTTAAAATCAATAGGTTGGAATAAATATATAAAACAAATAGATACAGAAAATACTATTGATGACAAATCTAAAAAAGAGATAACAAAAACTTTTAAAATAACATTTATGACAGAAGTCTTGAAAAAGGGAGATATAATTTTTGTAAAGAAAACATATGATGGTGAAACCTATTCTTTACAACAAGTTCCAGAATTAAATGGGGCAATTATATTAATGAATCCTCATACAGGACAAATTTATGCAATGGTTGGTGGATTCTCATATACAAGAAGTAAGTTTAATAGGGCCACCCAAGCATACAGACAACCAGGGTCTACTATAAAACCTTTTGTGTACCTTACTGCGTTAGAAAACGGGTATAATCCATCATCGATATTATTGGATGCCCCAGTCGTATTGGAAAAAACAGATGGATCTTTATGGAGACCAGAAAATTATGATAATACATTTACCGGAGAAATAACACTTAGAAGAGCTTTGGAACAATCAAAAAATAATCCTACTATCAGAGTAGCAAAAGATGTCGGTATAAGAAAATTTTTAAAAAATGCTCAAAAATTTGGTATTTATAAAAATATAAAAGAAGCAAATTTGGCTATGACATTAGGTAGTGGCGATACAACTTTAATAGATTTAACTTCTGGTTTTGCAAAACTCGTAAATGGTGGTAAAAATATAACTCCAACTTTAATAGACAGAGTTCAAGATAGAAATGGTAAATCAATATATAAAAGTGATGGCAGAGAATGTAAACTATGTAACACAAAATGGGAAAATAATATAGAAGTTCCAGAACTTAATGATGAAAAAGAAACTATTTCTGATACAGCATCTTTATATCAAATAATAAATATTTTACAGGGAGTTGTGGAAAGAGGTAGTGGTTGGAAAGCAAAAATAGAAAATAAAACAATTTTCGGTAAAACAGGAACATCTAATGATCAAAAAGATGTTTGGTTTATAGGTGGAACACCAGATTTAGTTGCAGGAGTATTTTTAGGTTATGACAACCCTCATAGTCTAGGTGATTATGCAGCAGGAGGATCTTTAGCAGCCCCAGTATTTAAAGATTTTATGAGTATTATTTTAAAAAATAAAAAAAATATAGCATTCAGACAACCAAAAGGGATAGATATAATAAGGGTTAACAGAGAAACTGGAAGACCGGCATCTCAAAATGATAAATTGTATAATACAGTGCTAGAGGCATTTAAAACTGGAACAAATCCTTTCTCATCTAATAATGGTATAGATAGTATTCATAGTGGTAAAATTGATAATATAGAAGAAAATAATAATTTCGATGGTATATATTAAAATATAAAGGTTTAAAATGGATTATTTTAGAATAAAAGGTGGCAAAAAATTAAATGGAATAGTTAATATAAGTGGTGCAAAAAATTCTGTACTTGAACTTATGTCTGCTAGCCTTTTATCTGCAGAGCCTGTAACTTTAAATAACGTTCCAAATTTAACAGATATAGATACATTAAATGATTTATTAAAATCTTTGGGAACAATAGTTGATTGGGATAGAGATAATCATAAATTGGTCTTACACACTCCTAAAATAACTAATGTAAAGGCATCATATGATATAGTAAAAAAGATGAGGGCATCTATATATGTTTTAGGCGCATTAATGGGAAGGGAAGGAAGAGCAAAAGTATCTATTCCCGGAGGATGCGTTATAGGACAAAGGCCAGTAAATATTCATTTAACTGCGTTAGAAAATTTGGGCGCAAAAATAGAATTGCATCATGGTTATATTATTGGAGAAGCTCCCATAAATAATAGTAAACAAAGATTAATAGGTGGAACCATAAATGGTTTGGTTAGAATGAGTAATGACATTGCAATTACTACTCATGGAGGAACAGTTAATGCAATACAAGCAGCAGTATTAGCAGACGGAGAGACTGTTATAAAACATGCTTCAATAGAACCAGAAGTCGACGATTTAATAAATATGTTAAATAAAATGGGTGCAAAAATTAAAAGAAGCACAGAAAATGGAATAAATATAATACACATAATAGGTGTAGAAAAATTAAATGGTTGCGAATATTCGGTTATGCCAGACAGATTAGAGGCTGGAACATACGCAATTGCTGCATTTATGACTGGTGGAATAATAAATATAAATAATTCGGATATTTCAGTAATGAATGCGGTTATAGATAAATTTAAACTTGCAGGTTGTGTAATAGAAAAAACAGATACAGGTTTTATTGCTGATGGTTCTAAATCAAAAATATTGGGAACTAATATTGATGTTGAACAATATCCAGGTTTCCCAACTGATATGCAATCTCAATTTATGGCCATGATGTCTATAGCAAAAGGTGAATCTATATTAAAAGAAAATTTATTCGAAAATAGACTTATGTACGTACCAGAGTTATCAAGAATGGGGGCAAATATAGAAATAATTAATGATAACATGGTAAAGTTTATTGGGGTTAATGAATTAACCGCAGCTGATGTTATGGCATCAGATTTAAGATCAGGTGCTGCTTTGGTTTTGGCTGGATTAGTTGCAAATGGAGAAACTAATTTACACAGAGTTTACCATATTTACAGAGGTTATGATAATTTTGTAAATAATTTACAAAACTTAGGTGCAGATATAGAAATATTTAAAGAAGATACTATGTAAGAGGTATTTATGCGTTGTCCTTTTTGTTTATCAGATGATACCCAAGTAAAAGATTCAAGAGTAGCAGAAGATGGTTCTTATATAAAAAGGAGAAGATTTTGTAGCGAATGCGGAAGCAGGTTTACAACATTCGAAAGAGTTCAATTAAAAGAAATAATGGTAAAAAAATCAAGTGGAGAACTAGTTCCTTTTTCTAGGGATAAATTATTAAATTCTATAAAACTAGCATGTAAAAAAAGACCTATTACAGATGATAGAATAGATAAAATAGTATCCTCTATACAAAGACAACTTGAAACAACAGTTGATGGAGAAGTTACATCAAAAGAAATAGGTGTTCTTACCATGGATGTCCTAGCTAATTTAGATTTAGTGGCATATATAAGATTTGCATCAGTTTATTATAATTTTGAAAAAAAAGAGGATTTTTCAAAATTTATAGATGCAATTAAAAAAGAAGTTATGAATAAAGAAGACGAATTACTATCAAACGATACATATAAAGAATGCAAACTAGACTCACAATTTTTAACTATAACAAATCAAAACTCAAACAGATAGTATTTATAAATATTATTTATTGCTTTTTCGTCTATTGTCATCTTTACATAACATTTGACAATTTTCTATAGTAGTATGTCCACCTTCACACCAAGGAGTTATATGATCTGCCTCCATTTCCTCTATTTCGAAATGTTTTTTACAAACCGGACATATTCCATTTTGCCTTTCATAAACTGATCTTTTTTCACTATCTTTAAAGGCCCTTATATTTAAACACCTATCATTACCACTTAACACATATTCATAAATACCTTTTTTTGAAGTTATTTCATCATATTCATCTTTCATCAATTTTGAAATTTCTGTTTCTAATTCTTCTGGGTTATAATCATTGCTTTTATATTTATTATATAATTCCCCCCACTGTAAACCTTTCATCTCTTTCCTGTATTTTGGAAATAAATTTTCAATCCAACTTATTACAGATTGAAAATAATTCCATAATTCTATCGCACTATGATTATGTTGATGGGTTGCCATATATTCTTCTATATTATTATCACTTATCCACTTTATTGCTGTTTCTAAATAATCTTGCCTTATTGGACTGCCATTCAGATAATTGCTTGCAATCTTGTATGCTAAGCAATTATTTTTACTAAAATAATGTTTTGCATCTGATAACCATTCACCTGTATAAATTGCATTTCTTAATTCTTGATCTGTTAATTTTTCACCCGCAATATTGATAACTTTAAACCACTCCAACTTTTCCTTATCATTTCCTTCACAAATATAAATCATAAGTTCATAGTCTAAAATTTTATTTTTTTCAGTATCTGTTAAATTGTGAAAATATAAATTATTAATAGAATAGGAACCTTTAACATATTCACAAATACTAATAGTCCTTTGTTGCCCGTCCAAAACCTCAAAACTACCATCTTCATTTTTGCACCAATACATTACATTTAATGGAAAATTTTTATTTACAGTATCAATAACCGCATTTCGTTTCTTTTCATCATAAACAAATTCTCGTTGATATTTTGGCCTTATATTTAATCTATTATTATATCCAATAACTCCTTCTTCATCATTGTTTTTATAATTTTCAACTACATCTTTGATTTTTATATGCTTTAATTCTATTTTCATTTAAATTATTCCTTTCTTTTTTATTAGAATTCTTCTATACAATAATTTTCCATTTATAATATTTATATCATCTGCAAAATTTTGACCATTGTGATAACGACTATCACCTAAAATTTCAAATTGATCTGGATTGTATTCATCCAGAAAAGTTATTGGAACACCCATAACACCATCATAATCAACTGGAACATCACTTACTTTATCGACATTTATTGCATCATAATTATCATATTTTTGATATTCATTTAGATTATATTTTTTGTATAAATCCAATCTTTCCTGCCTTTTTGAAATTTCTAAATTGGTAAACCATCTTGTTAAACCTCCTAATTTCCCTAAACTGCCATCTGGTTGTATAAAATTTTTTGGCGTACTGTATCCAAGCCATATTTTATTTTCTTTAATAAGTTTAAATATTTCTTTATAGGTAATAGCATTTTTATTCCCAATAATAATAAATTTTTTATTGTATTCTACCAGTTGTGCTACATATTCACGAAACAATGAAAATGGAGGATTCGTGCAAACTATATCTGCCTGTTTTAAAAGTTCTATGCATTCATCACTTCTGAAATCTCCATCGCCTTTTAATGGTTTTATATCTATTTCATTGGTATCTGGTACTCTGTTTTTATTTGTGTCCCCTGTGTATTCAAGATATATCGCCACTTCATTCTCATTTTTTGAAAATAAATTTACATCTTTATTTTTATAACAAGTTGTTATTAATTTTTTAAGACCTAAATATTCAAAATTATATGAAAAATAATGGAAAAAATTACTTACCCTTGGATCATCACAATTACATAAAACAACCTTATCTTTAAAGAAATCTTTATAATGTTTTAATTCGTTTTCTATATCACTTAGTTCAGTATAAAATTCATCATTTTTATTTTTCTTTGCTGCTTTTAAATTTGTATTTCCCATAACTTATCTTTCAATATAGATGTAGGTTTATGGAGATATAAAAAACAATAAATTGAAAAATAATAATTATTGATAAATGTTTAAAAATAACTATAGTTAACAATATTGAATCTAAACGTACGTCTATAATTAAAAAACTTGTTTTTTATTAAATTTCTGTGATTTAAGTATCTTCTTATTCAATAAATTGTAAAAGGAGATTATAGAATGACAATTATAGCATACATAAGGGTTTCAAATGATAAACAAACATGCTTAAATCAACATTATGAAATAGAAAATTATTGTAATAGTAATAACATAATAATTGATAAATGGATTGAAGAAATTATATCATCCAGAAAAGATTTAAAAGAAAGAAAACTTAATAAACTTTTAAATTCTATAAAGGTTAATGATATTGTTATTACATCAGAAATATCAAGGCTTGGTCGTAATTTATTAGAAGTAATGAAAATTTTAGAAATATGTTTAAATAAAGGATGTAAAATCATTACAATAAAAGAAAATTATATTTTATCCCCAGATATACAAAGCAAAGTTTTGGCTTTTGCCTTTGGACTTGCGGCCGAGATAGAAAGACAATTAATATCACAAAGAACAAAAGAAAGCTTAAAAAGATTAAAAGCAGAAGGAAAACACCTGGGACGTCCATTTGGGTTTAAATATTGTAAATTGGATAAACAAAGACACATAATTCAAAATTTATTACAAAATAATACAAGTAAATATAAAATTTCAAAATTAATGAATTGTAGTTGGAATACACTACACAGATTTTTAAAAAATAATCAAATGTAAATATTTTATAATTAAAAATTATTTATTTTTTTATAATTAGACAAAATATTTTATTCTTGACTATAAATTTTCGATGTTTTATTTTTGTTCTAATAATAAAAGGAACAAAATGCTAGCAAAAATTATAACTCCAGCATTCAGTGGGATAAACGTTATACAGGTTTCTGTTGAGGTTATGATATCTTCTGGCCTTCCTAAATTTTCTATTGTTGGTCTTGCAGATAAAGCAATTAGTGAGGCAAAAGAAAGAATACAAGCGGCATTTTCCGCAATGGGATTTTCATTACCTGCAAAAAGAATTACTGTTAATCTTGCTCCTGCAGATGTGTTAAAAGAGGGATCTCATTTCGATTTACCAATAGCAATAGGAATTTTAAAAGCATTAAATATTATCACAGATGATTTAATTAATGATTATATTGTATTGGGTGAATTAGGGCTTGATGGTAGTATCAAGGCAGTAAATGGAATATTACCAGCAGCAATTTTTGCAAATTCAATAAAAAAGGGAATAATATGTCCTAAATCTCAGGTAAGTGAAGCTTTATGGGCAGGAAATAAAATGGTGATAGGTGGAGAAAATATTTTATCTCTTATCAATCATTTTAAAGGAACTCAAATAATTTCAGATATTAGTACACCATTAAAATATGAAGAAACTTACTCTGTAGATATGAGTGATATAAAAGGTCAAGAAACTGCAAGATTAGCATTAGAAATAGCAGCTGTCGGTGGCCATCATTTACTTATGATTGGCCCGCCTGGTGTCGGGAAATCTATGTTGGCATCACGATTACCTACTATATTACCACCAATGACAGCAAAAGAAGCTCTTGAAATATGTACAATAAAATCAGTTGCAGGATCATTGGATAAAAATGGATTTAGTATATCACGACCTTTTAGATCTCCTCATCATACTGCATCTCAAGTTGCATTAACAGGTGGGGGGCTTCATTCAAAACCTGGTGAGGTTTCATTGGCTCATAATGGAGTACTGTTTTTAGACGAATTACCAGAATTTTCATCCTCTGCATTAGATAGTTTAAGGGAACCATTAGAAACAGGTAAGGTAAGTATAGCAAGGGCAAACAGCCATATAACTTATCCAGCAAAATTTCAATTAATTGCAGCAATGAATCCATGTAAATGTGGTCATTTTGGAGAATCAAGTTGTACATGTTCATTATCATCAGCATTAAAATATCAAAATAGAATAAGTGGTCCTCTATATGATAGAATAGATTTAACAGTAGGAGTAGATAACATAAATCCATGGCAATTAAATGATTTAAAACCTAGTGAAAATTCAAAAATAATAAAAGAAAGAGTAATTAGTGCCAGATTATTTCAATATGAAAGAATAAAAAATATTGTAAAAGAATATAAAACAAATGCATCTATGTCAGGGGAGGAAATAGAAAATACAGCGAACTTAACTGACAAGGCTAGAACATTACTTACAAAATCAGCAGAAAAATTTAAATTGTCAGCAAGAGCTTATTACAAAACAATAAAGGTAGCTAGGACAATAGCCGACATGAATTTTAAAAATAATATAGATGAAAATGATATCGCTACAGCATTAAATTTTAGGAAAAAATAATTATTTCAATATATTACTCACATTATAAAAATTATCATTAAACCATTGTTCAACTTGATTTGGATATAATGATAAATTTAAATCTTTAATAATTTTTACAGACAATAAATGAAAAAATTTTTTTATATTTTCTTTTTTTATATTAATATCATAAGGAATAAAACTATCAGAAATAATACACTTCATTTCTTTCTTTAATTTAAATATATTATCGTTATTACCTACTACTGGCTTTATAGAAATATTATCATCCAAAGAAATATTCGAAGTTTCTTTTAAACTACTTGATCCCACTTCTTGCTCTTTTCTTTTCCTTAAAGCGATTTTTATCCTATCTAATATTTCCTCCATTGATGGAGATGCAGAATAATTTGACATAAACACCTCTATATAATATATATTAATAATATAATATTTTTTGCATAAAAGAAAGTTATAAAATAGGAGATTTTAAATTATTACAATATTAGAACAATCATTTGATTTTTTATTAAATAAAGATAATTTATTAATGCTGGTTATCCATGCAAGGAATTCTGAACCTCAAAATCCATTTTTAGTATTTGATAAAAAAAATACAGTTATTTTAGCTAGGGATGCAGAAGAAGCCATAGAGCTAACCTGTATAGATAAACAAGTTTTAAATATTTTAAAAAAAATACAAAATTTAACTATTACTGAAATGGCCGAAAATAATAATGCAATAAGGAAATATAGTGTAAAAGTTATAATAGATAAAAAATTAAATATAAAACGAAATAGCCCTTTCTTTTAAAATAATATTCTTCAGATAAATATTGTTTTTAAAATAAATTTATTATAAAAATAACAAAATTTTAAATACAGGAGAAATAAATGAACCCATCGACATTTTCTTTATTTAGTCTATTTACTCAGTCAGATATAATGACAAGATTTTCTGCAATAATGCTTGTATTGTCATCAATTTATGCTTGGACAATAATAATAGAAAAAACTTTTACATTAAAAAAAATAAAATTTAAAAGTAGCATATTTGAAAAAAAATTTTGGAGCGGAGGATCATTAGAAGAATTATTTGCCTCAATTAGGACAAAAGCATATGATCCTATGTCCATAGTGTTTATTGCAGCAATGAAGGAATGGAAAAAATCATCATCTATTTTAAAAGGGAAAAACACATTAGGTAAAACTATTGGAGTTAATGAAAGAATTGAAAAAGTTATGGATATAACAATAGAGCGAGAAATGGGTAAATTAGAACAACATATAGATTTTTTATCCATGATTGGAAGTACTGCTCCACTTATAGGTTTATTTGGAACAATATGGGGAATAATGAGTAGTTTTTCAGCAATAGGTTCTGCTAATAATGCTACACTAAACGTAGTTGCTCCAGGTGTTGCAACTGCTCTATCAACCACTGCTTTGGGATTAATAGTCGCAATTCCTGCAGTAATAGGATATAATAAAATTACCTCGGATCTATCAAGCTATGGAACAAAGTTAGAGTCATTTTCAGGTGAATTTACAGCAATTATTTCAAGACAAATTGATGAAAGTACGAATAATTAAAGGTTTTATATATGATTATAAAAAAATACAGAAAATATAAAAATGTAAAACCAGAAATAAATTTAACATCAATGATTGATGTTATGAGTATTTTGATGTCTGTTTTTATGGTGACTGCTCCAATGCTTACAACTGGTATAAATGTAAATTTACCAAAAGGTGGTAAATCAGTAATAGAAGGATCAGAAAAAGCAATAGATATAATTATCAATAAAAATGGTAATATATATATAGGTAATAACGAGGTAAAAAAGAATAATTTATCTAAAACTATATCTTCTATGTTAAAAGAAAATCCTAAATTAAATATAGTTATAAGTGGTGATGCCAATACATACTATAATAAAATAGTTGATGTTATGAGTATTCTAAAAAATGCGGGATTTAAAAAGATCGGATTAAAAACAGAATTAGAAACTGTAATCAAAAAATGATATATTCAAAAAAATACCCAATATTAAACAACTTAATATCTAAAATAGATCCATATTTTTTTAGTGATAGTTTTATTGTTTCAATTGTACTTCACATATTCATTTTATTTTTAATTTTTATAAGTCCATATATAAAAACTTCATCAACAATACTAAAAATAAAAAATAATGATAATATAGAAATAAATTTAGAAAATTTTACAGTAACCAAAAAAACTATTATTCAAAAACAAAATAAAATAAATAATACTCAAAAAAAAGAAATAAAGTATCCTAAACCCATAAATAAAAAAGAAAGTATCAAAAACAATGTTAATAGCAATACAATAGAAAAAGAAAAAATTGATAAAATTGCAGATTATGTAAGTAAATTAAATACAAAAAAATCAAAAATAGATAAAAAACTATCCAAAAAAAAGAAAGATATTAATAATAAAGAAAAAAGATTAGGCGGTTTGGATAAATTGTTGGCATCTGTTGATAATTTGAAAAAAAATAACAAAAATACTTCGATACCTAAACTTACAGAAATAAAAAAAGGAATACAAAAGGTTGAAACATCAGATAATATTAAAAATTACCCTGTAACAGATACTAATTTTGTAAAAAATCAAATAGCTATTTCTTATATAGATGCAATAAAAATAAAACTTGCATCATGCTGGAATTTAGACGCAGGAGCAAAAGGTATAAAAAATATGAAAATAGTTATTCAAACTTCATTAACACAAGATGGTAAGGTTATATAAATAGATATATTAAACAGTAACGAATATAATAAATCTCCATGGTTCAAAGCGGTCGCTGATAGTGCAAAAAGAGCAGTAATAATTTGTAGTCCATATAATTTGCCAAAAGAATTTTATAACGATTGGAAAAACATAATTTTTACATTTTATCCAGATAAAAAATCCATTAAATAAAGAAATATTGAATTTATTTTTATAAATGTTACGATTAATAAGAAATAAGGAATTTTAATTGTGAAAAAAATAACGATAAAAAAATATCCTGAAAAAAGTTCTATTTTAGAAATAATTTGTTTATATTTGCATAAAATATTTCATGAAAGAAAAATTTTAGTACAAAAATCTGGTAAATTAGTTTCATATAGTTTTTCATCATCTTCACAAATTATACTATTTTCTTTCATTTTGGTATTTATTATTTGGAGTTTATTTACAACTAAAATTTATTTAGAAAATATTAATATCATTCAAAGTAAAGATATTCAAATAGAAAATTCTAAAATACAATTCGAAAAATTAATTTCAGATATAGGTGTATATCGTAATAACTTAAGCGAATTAAATAAAAAATTAGAATTATCTCATAACAACGTAATTGAATTAATTTCGAAAAATAATAAATTAACATCTAAAGAAAAAAATGATCTACTAAAAAAAAGGACATTATTAACAAGTGAGTTTGAATATGTTAATAATTCGTTTAACAAATTTATAACTAAAATTAAATGGGACAATAATTTTCAAAAAGATAACATAAATTCCAAAAATACAAAAATGGAATTAGAAAGAAATATAGCACTAAACGAAAATATCTTTCTTAAAAAGAAAAATGATATTATCGAAAAATCATTAAGTGATATGGTATTACTTCAAAATAATTTATTGGATAAAATTATTGTTCTTGCTGATGGTAAGCTTAAATCGATAGAAAGTGTATTAAATAAAATAGGTGGAGTATTGTATAGTATAGATTTAAAAGATAATTCCAAATTAATAAACAAATTATCATTATCTGGAATAAATGGAGTAGGTGGTAAGTATATCCCTTTAAAAAATATAACATTAAATGATAAAAATTTAGATAGTAAATTTAAATCGATTAATAATAAAATAAATTTATGGGAGGGATTATCTATGGTAAAATCAATGCTTCCATTAGGTGCTCCTGTAAAAAAAATGCGAATAACATCTCCATTTGGAGTAAGAAGTGACCCATTTCTAAAAACTCCAGCAATGCATACAGGGATTGATTTTGCTGGTAAACATGGAACTCCACTTTATTCAACATCTGCTGGTAAAGTTATATATGCTGGGAAAAGAGGTGATTATGGTTTAGCTGTTGAAGTAGATCATGGATTAGGTTTTTCAACTTTGTATGGGCATTTAAGCAAAGTATCTGTTAATAAAGGAGATATTATTGAGGAAGGAGCAAAGGTAGGTCTAGCTGGATCAACAGGAAGAAGTACAGGTACTCATTTACATTACGAAATCAGATATAATTCAAGACCTTTAAATCCTTATTCTTTTTTACATATAGAAAATAATTCATAGGAGTAAATTATGTTTGGTATATCAAAAAAGGTTAGTTCATCTACTTTAATTAGTAGTAATATGTATATAAAAGGAACTGTAAAATCTAACACTGAAATTTACAATGATGGAGTTATAGAAGGAGAGGTTGATTGTAAAATTTTAATTATTGGTTTAAATGGTAAAATAAAAAGCAATACAATTCACGCAGAAAAAATAGTAATCCATGGTGAAATAGAGGGAAATATCGATGCTGCTTCTGTATATCTAGGAGCATCAGCAAGAATAAATGGAAATATATTACACAATGAAATATCAATTCAGAATGGAGCATTTATAAGTGGAGAAATTAAACAAAAAAGGTCAAATGGAAAATAATAATAAAGAATACAAAAATATTATTATTGGATGCGATCATGCTGGTTTAGACTTAAAACAAACAATAATTGACTATTTAACTAACAATAATTTTAACATATATGATATAGGGACTTATTCAAAAGATTCTTGTGATTATCCTGATATCGCTAAAAGTTTAGTTAATAAATTTAGATGGCTTAATAATTCTTTAGGAATTCTTATATGTGGAACAGGAATAGGTATGTCTATTGCTGTGAATAAATTCAATGATATCAGGGGAGCCTTAATTTATAACTCTGAAACTGCAAAACTAGCAAAAGAACATAATAATGCAAATGTTATAATATTTGGAGCAAGGATGTTTTCTATAGATGTAAATTTAAGCTATTTAAAAATATTTTTAGCTTCATCTTTTTCAAATGAAAAAAGACATATAAACAGAATAGAAAAATTATCATTGCTATAAAACTAAATTTTCAATTGAAACTTGATAGATAAAATTTTAACATAAAATAATTAATTTTTATTATAGGAGGATGATATGCAAAATTTTTTTACAGATTCTTTAGAAAACAGAGATAATACAGTATTTTCTATAATAAAAAAAGAATTAGATAGACAACAAAATCAAATAGAATTAATTGCATCAGAAAATATAGTATCCAAGGCCGTTTTAGAAGCCATGGGATCAATCCTTACAAATAAATATGCAGAAGGATATAGTGGAAAAAGATATTATCAAGGTTGTAAATATATAGATGAAATAGAAACATTATGTATTGAACGAGCAAAACAAATCTTTAATTGTAATTTTGCAAATGTTCAACCTCATAGTGGAGCACAAGCAAATACCGCTGTATTATTTGCTTTATTAAATATTGGTGACACAATAATGGGGATGAGTCTTGATGCAGGGGGCCATTTAACTCATGGTGCAAAACCTACTATCAGTGGAAAATGGTTTAAATCTGTTTCATATAGAGTAAAGAATGATGGGTATATAGATTATAATGCTGTAGAAAAATTAGCTTTAGAAAATAAACCTAAGTTAATTATAGCTGGTGGTTCCGCCTATCCACGATTAATAGATTTTAAAAAATTTAGAGAGATAGCAGATAAAATTGATGCATACTTAATGGTTGATATGGCACATTTTGCAGGATTAGTTGCAGGTAAAGTGATCCCATCACCGATAGGTATTGCTGATATTGTTACCACTACAACGCATAAAACTTTACGAGGCCCTCGTGGTGGAATGATTCTAACTAATAATGAAGAGTTAGCAAAAAAAATAGATAAGGCTGTATTCCCTGGAATTCAAGGAGGTCCACTAGAACATATAATCGCAGCTAAAGCTGTCGCTTTTGGTGAAATTTTATCCCCAGATTGGAAAAGATATGCAGAACAAATTATTAAAAATGCAAATACATTAGCGCATAAACTTATTGAAAATGGTTTTGATTTAGTAAGTTCGGGAACAGATACTCACTTGATATTGGTAGACTTAAGAAAAAAAGGAATAACAGGAGCAGATGCTGATAAAGTGTTGGAAAACGCAGGCATTACATGTAATAAAAATGGAATACCAAATGATCCAAATCCACCATCAATAACATCTGGAATAAGATTGGGAACCCCAGCAATAACAACAAGAGGATTTATTGAAACTGACGTAATACAGATTGCAGATTTTATTACAGAAGCAGTAGATGATTTTATTTTAAACAAAGAGTACAATTCAATTAAGATTAAAGAGATAAGAGAACAAGTTAAAATTTTATGTGGTAAACATCCAATATATTAAAAAATAGGTAGTAAAAACTACCTATTTTTTTATAACAATTTTCATTCTATTTTTGTTTATCTGTTTTCATTCCTTCCTTTAATATTTGTGATTCTACAGGCTTATTTTTATTAGTAGAAAGATTTACAATATTAGCAACATGTATTGCAGATATAGAAGCATAAATCAACATAATAACAGCAATAAGAAATTCTTTAGATGAATTATCTTTTTTTATTAATAATTGAATTGAATATATCAAAGATGCAATAATTGTGAAAAGTGCTCCAACAATAGTCAAATCTAATAAAATATATAAATAGCCTTGCTTTCTTTTTCCTTCATAAAATTTACACGCACCAAGCCATCCAGCCAAAGAATTTATAATAATAACTTTAGATCTTTCTGTTATAAATCCATTCAAATTATCAACTTTAGAAGTTTTCAGAATAGCAGAATTCTTATTTCTATTTACAACCATTTAATTTACCTCCTATTTTATATAATTAAATTTTGATAGTTGATACTGTTTCAGAAATTATATCCCTAGAATTTTCTCTATATTGAACATATCTAGTCTTTTTATTATATGTAGGTTTGTTTTCCATAAATAATGCAAAAGACACAACAATTAAAATAATGCCAACAATAAATTCATAATCTGTGGATTTTTTATTTACAACTAATCTTAATAAATCAATAAATGAAAATGTATATGATAAAATTATCCCTATAATAGCAAAATAAGATCTTGTATCTACCATAGGAATTATAATTCCTATTAAAGAAAGTAATATATAAAAAATACCAGAAATATATTTTCTTTCATAGAATCTATGAACACCTAAAAATCCAAATAAAGAACACAAAAAGATACTTCTCATTCTATCAGTATTAAATTTATTAATAGACTTAGATAATGATTTACTTAAGCTTTTATCTGATTTCACTGCCATAAAACTCTCCTTTCTTAATCTATTTCTTTAATGGAACTATTGCTGGTAATTCCTTACCTTCCAACCACTCTAAAAAGGCTCCACCAGCTGTTGAAATATAACTAAATTTATCATAAACATCTGCATGCTTTAACGCTGAAACAGTATCTCCACCTCCAGCAACAGATATAACAGAATTTAATGCAGTTAAATCCGCTATAAAGTTTGCAAAATCATTTGTACCTCTATCAAAAGGTGGAATTTCAAATACTCCAAGTGGTCCATTCCAAAGAACTGTTTTTACATCAGAAAACTTTTCTTTTAAAAATTCAGATGTTTTTATTCCTACATCAAATATTTTTTCATCACCAGAAACATTATCTATATCAACTACATGATTTGAAATATTTTCTTTTAATTCATTTGCCACACATACATCAATAGGCAAAACTATTTCGCAATTACTTTTTTCTGCTTCATTTATTATAGAGTTTGCAACATCTAACATATCACTTTCTACCATAGATGCTCCTATATTATACCCTTTTGCAAGCAAAAATGTATTTGCCATTGCTCCACCTATAACTATTGCATCAACTTTTTTAGTTATATTTTTTAGTACATCTATTTTTGTTGAAACTTTTGAACCACCTACTACAGCAATTGCTGGATGAACAGGAGCTTCAAGAGCATTCGATAAAGCATTAACTTCCTCTTCCATCAAAAAACCAGCATATGATGGTAAATATTTTGAGATTCCTTCTGTGGAAGCATGAGCTCTATGAGAAGTTGAAAATGCATCATTAACAAAAACATCTCCTAATTCAGATAATTGTTTTGCAAAATCAGGATCATTTTTTTCTTCCCCATCATAAAATCTTACATTTTCAAGAATACAAATATCTCCAGAATTCATAGCAGATATTTGTTTTTTTACATTATCTCCAATAACATCATCTACAAATAATACAGACTTTTCAATAAATTTAGATAAAGTATCTAATAAAATCCTTGTAGAAAATTCTGGATTTTTTCTACCTTTTGGCCTTCCAAAATGAGTAATAATAACAACTTTGGCTCCATTATCAGATAGATATTTTGCAGTAGGGACAAACCTTGCAATTCTTTCACTATCAGTAATAATACCATCAATTACAGGAACATTCAAATCTGCTCTAACAACTACAGTTTTATTTTGTAAATTTTTAATATCTTTTATTGTATTTAATAACATTGTCCACTCCTAATAATAAATTATTTTATAACAACTCTACGATTTTCAGCTTTTCTTTCTCCAGGCTTGTTTGGAACTTTTGGATCTGTTGATCCAACACCTTGTAATATAATTTTATCTTTTGGAATTCCATATGACATAACTATATTACCCACATTTTCTGCTCTTTTATCTGATAAAATCTGATTATGTTGAGCAGTCCCACTTGCATCTGTATGCCCCTGTATAACTATCATCTCTTTTGATTTTAATGCTTTATTAGTTATTTCTTCTAACTCATCATTATATTTTGATTTTACATCTGCTTTATCCCAATCAAAAAACAATTCATAAGGTAATAATTTTGCGGATTCCCCTATAACCTCTGTTTCAATTGAATCATTTTCAGTAATTTTTGTAAAAGCATCTTTTTTTATTTCTTCATTAATAATTTCTTTTTTATCATTATTTGTTTTTTCATGTTGTATAACGTCAGTATCACTATCTTTTTTAGTTTCTTCTTCATCTTTATTTTCAACTTCTTCTTCCTCATCTTTCTCAATTTCTGTTTCTATTGGTAAGGCTTTAACATCAGTCTTGTCTTCTATATCTTTATTTGTAATTTCTGTAGATGGAGTAACAGAAATTACAGAGGTATCTGTCTTATCCATACTTGTCACTAAATTATCATCTGTAATTTTTGTAGAAATATCGTCAGAAACTTTTGATACTTCAGCCGATTCTGAAATACCAGAATCATCTTCTTTAACCACAATAACCTCTTCATTATCATTATTATTATCAACAATTTCACCAGTTACAATAATTGGATTTTCTTTTACTTCTACCTTCTCATTACCGTTTTCATTTGTTTCTGCAACAGTTTCTGTTTCTTTTGCTACTTCCTTACTTAAAATTGCAGCCTCTTTTGCTAAATCAGAAATATTTGCAGGTGATATAGGCTTTTCAGCAACAATAGGATATTTTAAAGAATTTAATTTAGATGATAATTCATCTATTTTCATTTTAATTTCTGCTATATCAAGATTTTTATTAGTATTATTTTCTATCCCATCAACTCTTTTTGATAAAGACAAAAGGGTACTTTCAATATTTTTTAAAGAATTTTCTAAATTTTTTATATCAGAATTATCTTGCTTTTTTACATCAGCAACAAATGAGTTAGTTTTAATCTCTTTTTCAATAGGCCTGATAAATGGAGCATTATCCACATATGTAGACTTATTAATCGGTTTTCTTATACCATTTAAAGGAAAAATCTCAACATCCTTATTAAGCATAGATGAACGAGGTTTATGTTTTAATCCTTTCAAAATCAAATTATTTACATTCTTTTTATCAGGTAATGTATCTGTTTGGTTTTTCTTTGAAAAGCTTCTATTCCTTTTTGCAAGTTGACATTTTGTATCGCAAACTTTGTCTAATTTTTCATATAAATAATCCATTGCTTTCTTAAATCTTTGAAAACATCCTTTTGCTTGTCTTTGTTCATTCCTCAACATTTCACTATCTATCCAACAATCAAACTTAGACTGCGCTTCCGCCATCAAAAGTGGATATCTACGTTCCAATGCATTATCAAACAAAAAAATAAAATCATCATATAAATTAGTTGCTTTAATTAAAATACTAGACGGCAAATTTAAATTATAAATATTTATTGGTTTAACAAATGTACCAGTATGTGCCTGCAAAGCTTTTTTAGCAAAATTATTTGCTCCATTAAAATCATTAGTATAGGCCGATTTATAAAGTGCAAAAGATTTATATTCCCTTGCAAGAGAAGATAAAAAATAATCTTTTTGTGTTCCTATATCAAGATTCGTTTTCCTTAATGCAGATAAATAATCAAGTTTAACAGCAAAAGCAAACTTTGAATTAATAAAAACAAAATTGAAAAAAAACAATAATACAAAATGCAAGTTTTTTATTTTAATAAATCTCATAATATTTCTCTCTAAATATTCTTTGTATATAATAGCTCAATTTCAAACCAAAATCAATCTTCTAACACATTATCAAAAATTACAGGAATAGATTTTTTCAATTCTTTTGTAAGTGGTATCATTAATTCTCTCATGCTAGGATGAGCTGCATTAGAAGTTCGAAGCTTTAAAATATGCCTCCATTCACGAAGATTCGTTGTTATAACTATCTCTGTTTTTATATCTATTGGCAGTATTCCTCTTGCAATTTCAGTGGTTGCTCCTTTCTCTATCATCTCCATATATGATCTTTCTGCATTTTGCATAGCATTAAGCCAAATATCATATGTTTCAGTTCCTTCATTTAAACCAGATGGCTTTATAACTGTTATTTCAGAACCAAATTTATCTTTCGTATAATTGCAATACCTCGTTGATTCTTGAGAAAATGAAGCAAGCCTATGTCTAACTAATTCATGAGTAAAACCTCTATTGCAAATAAATTGAACAGTTATATTAAAATGCTCTATTACAGATTCATGACCTCTTTTAGATATTCTTTCTACAAATCCCACTGCTGAATCCTCTGTAATTAAATTATTAGATTTGTAACAGGTCCTTCCAGCAAGCTCTATCAATTTCAATATTTCATTACCATCAATTTTTGTAAGTATTTTATAACAAGGTTTTATTACTTTTACCATGGTATACTCCTATAACTATTACTTTTTAAATTCTAGTGGTTCCATATTAACTATATCTATCGATGTATCTATATCGTTAACATAACTAGTATTTGTGTTTTCGCTTTTTTTCTTTCGTCCTTTTCTTAAAAAGAAAACTCTTTTTAATTTTTTCAATAAAAATAAAATAAGTATTAAAAAGTATTTAATAAACAGAATAAAAAAAACAATCATAAAAATATGAATATATTTTAATATGAATAAAGCTGTTCTTTGTACGCTATATTTAACAGCGCTATATACAGAATTAAAATCTTTTTTTATAATAATATTAATATGGTCTTTCCCTTGAGTGTTTTGTAAATAATTTATATTTTTCTTTAATGCAAAAATTTGTTCATTAAGTGACAATTTTTCTTCTTGCATCTTTTTTTGTTTTTCAAAGCTAAATACTTCTGCTTTCTTTGTTAAAGAATTTTCTAATGAATTTAATAAAGTTATTTTTGAATCTAAAATCAAATTATAAAAATCTATAATATTTTGAATATTATTATTTTTGGTAAAATTATATTCCTGAATTTTTCCATATTGCTTTATTGTATTAAAAAACTCATTGTAATTTTCTGTTGGTATAAATAAATCTATTTCAAAAATAGGTGTATCTATAAAACTATAGCCTTTCCCTATAAATTTATTATTAATAGAGCAATCTAGTCTACTACACTCAGAAAGAACAGAATTGAAAACTTGTTCTTCATTGCTATTTTTTGTATTTAACGATATTGACTGAGACTTTGAATATAAATGATTTGTAGCAATTTTAGATGAAGTAATAAAATTATAATAAATAGATTTGTAATCAAATGTAAATATATCATTAGTTATTTTTTCTACAGAAAACTTATCAAATGCAAAAACACTATTGCTAAAAAGCGCAATAAAAAACAAAAATACAATTTTCTTCAAAAATAAACTCCCATTCCTCTATTCCAGAGTTTTTATATCAATCTTGTATAAATTGCAACAAAATAGATAAAAATCTTGACAAATATTAATTTTTGCCTACAATCAGGCACAACCATTAATTTTACAAAATCTACTAGACAATTTTGCTTTTGCATGATATCTATGTTTCAGTGGAGAAGTAAAGAAAGAGGTTACATATGACAGATAAAAAAGATATATTCGAAAGTGCTATTGTTAAATTAGATTTCTTAAGTAAAGGTGATAGTGATTTTAATGGTGCAATTTCTGCTTTAAATAAAAAGATAGAAACAGAAAATAATATTTCAAATATAGTTTCAGATAAATTAAGCAATAATACTAAATAAGGTTATAAAATGATAAATACATTGTTTGTATTAAATATAATAGTTGTTGTTCTTTTAATAGGGATTATCCTACTTCAAAAATCTGAAGGCGGTGTACTTGGAATGGGTGGATCTGGTACAAGAAATGGCGTTTTTTCTACCAGAACTGCAAATACTTTTATAACTAGATTGACTTATATACTTGCAGGATTATTTTTTACAATATGTATGTTACTTGCTGCACTGGTTTCGCATAGAGAAAAACAAAAATCATTTATAGAAACTATGGCTGAAAAAGAAAATAAAGCAAAAGAAGTAAAAACTCCAAATATCAATAAAATTCCAGAGGGAAAAGTAAAAAGAGAGTTATTACAAGAAACTGTAAAAAGACAGGCTTTTAAAAATAAACCAAAACCACCAACAAATTAATTAATTTATTTGTTTTGCTCCTTAAATTATGATATTATAATCAAAAATTATAAGGAGTAATTAATGAATAAAGTAAGTATACTCACAATATTAAGTTTATTTATATCAAATTTTTCACATCTTGTTTCTGCATCATCAAGAAGCAGAATAAATGGCAGAAGAGGTGCTTTGGCAAAGGAATTAGCTAAGTTAACAAAGAATGGAGAGTTAAAAACAAAACCAGGGAAAATTAAGTGCTCTGCTGGAACTTATCTAAATTCTAGTTCTAAAACTTGTATTTCTTGTAATAATGGAACTTGGTGTCCTGATGCTGCAACAGCTCCACTTCCTTGCAATAATAAACCAGAAAATTCCTCCTATGATGTAACTGTAGCAAATAAAACATCAAATTGTGCTTGGAATTGTAATACTGGATATAAAAGAAATGGTGATAAATGTGTAAAAATTACTGGAAATTCAGATTATACGGAGGAACAAAAGAAAGAAACTCAAAAACGTCTTACAACTTTATCAAAGGCACTTGGTGATGTACAAAAAAATTGTACAAAAATAGATGCTAATATAAATGATATAATGGGATGGCTTGGAACAACTATTGGATTAAATGTTGTTTCAACTGCATCATCAGGGGCAGGTTTAGTAACCAATTTAGTAAAGTCTAGCAAAGAAAAAATGAAAATTACTAATAGGGTCACAGAAAATTCAAAGGAGTATTCTGAAGAAGAATTGTTTGAAAAAGCAAAAAATATGATAAACAAAGAAGTTCCAGACAATAATTGTAAAGACAAAGATAATTTTAATGACTGGAAAAATTGTTGGGGAAGTGATTATAATTATAATAAAGGAACTATGACTATAAGTACTAATAGCAAAACATTTGTTAACTCTGGAACTTATTTTTATGAAGATAAAGGAATAAGTGAGAAAGTAGAAGCAAAAGGATTAGGTATTGCAACAACTGCTCTACTTGGTACAGCAACAGCAACCGGGGCTGGTTCTCTTGTAACAGGTATTGTCAGTGCAAAAAAATTAGAACAAGTAAAAAATGAAGTATCAAATTGCCAGAAATCTATAAATAATTTAAAGATAGCTGATAAAGCAATAACTGAAGAAGATGAAAAAATATCTCAAACTATAGAAACAGAAGATAATAAATACAGATCTAATGCTGATTTACTTAATAAATCAGAAAATATAATAAAAGGTTGTGATGCATTAACATCAAACAAAACAGAACGTGATTTAGAAAAATCATACAACTTCATTATTTCTGGTAATATTTCAAATGGTATCGGCAGTGTCGCAACATTAACGGGTGCAATTACTTCTGGTATTGCTACAAATAAAAAATGTGGAGAAGCTGGTAAAGAGTATAATTGTAAAGATGGTTTAAATACAACAACTAATATTATGGCTGCTATTGGAACAGGGGCTGGTGCTGTATCAACTACAACAAACAGTATTGCAATAGATAATATAAAAAAGATAAAGGATCAAGCAACAACTTGTCAAAATTCTTTATAAATAATTATTTTAGAAACAAAAATAGGACTAATTCTAAATTTAGTCCTATTTTTTATAAAAATTACATAATAAAAATTAAATTAAAGTATCATAAAATCTTTTAACTTCTTTTATATCTTGCCACATCTGCCACTTCGGTTTGCCAACTTCATTAGATGGATTTCGTAATAAATATGCAGGATGATATATTGGCATAACCTTCGCATTAAATGCATCGAACCATTTCCCGTGTATCTTTGTAATACCAAGTTTATTATCTGGTAAAATTGATGCTACAGAAACAGCTCCACAAAGTAATATTATTTTTGGTTTTAATAAATTTATCTGTTCATCTAAATATTCTTTACAGGATAATTTTTCTTCTGGTAATGGATTTCTATTTTTAGGTGGTCTACATTTTACAGTATTACAAATATAAATATTACTTTTCCTACTAAAGCCTACACATTCTAAAATTTTATCTAATAATTGCCCTGATCTTCCAACAAATGGGCTTCCTGCTAAATCTTCTTGTTCACCAGGAGCTTCCCCTACCAGCATAATTTTAGAATTAGGAACACCAGCTGAAAATACGGTATTAGTCTTAGTTTTATATAAGTCACAAGCTCTACAATTTTTACATCTTTCTTCTAATAATTTTAATTTATTTAAAATATCTGGATCAATTATCATAATGACACTAAAAATCTAATTTACAAGAGTGGCGGAAGAAGAGGGATTCGAACCCCCGGTGGAATTGCTCCCACAACGGTTTTCAAGACCGCCGCATTCAACCGCTCTGCCATTCTTCCAACGCCAGAAGATTATAAAAATATTTTACAAAAAAAAGCAAGTATAAAGTTCAAAAATAGCTAAATAGAGTTATAAAATGTAATTACTTTTGTTTTGAGTTATTAACTTTATGAAGTAAAAATTCATCCGGTACTATTGTTAATGCCCTAATTAAATTATTATAATGGTCCAATTTTGCATAAATTTCACTAAATACAGATAAAAATTCTTCATCACTTACTTCTTTTAGTAAATTTAAGCTAGAATATACTTTCATTCTATTTATAAGATGCAAAGAATTTTGACATCTATATTTGGATACATTGGTATAAATGACATCACAAGTATTTTTAGTAATCCTATTTTTAATTTTATTAAAATTTAAATATATAGAAACAATACTTTTAAGTGGTTTCAAAATTTCATCAATATTAGAATACTGATTTGTTCTAAATAAAGTCATGTACAGATTTATTTCTTGTGCTATCTGCATCTTTAAACTAGTAGATATAAATACTAATTGAGAATGTAATTTATTCTTAGAAGATAACTTTAAATCAAAACTATCAGATCTTATATCCATTTTGCCCATTTCAAAATTTATATTAAAAGATATACAAAATATTAAGCTAATAAAATATTTTTGTCAATATTAAATTTAAAATAAAAAAAAAGCCCCAAATCAGGGGCTAAAACAAATATAAAAATATATATTATTTTCTAGCAGCTTTAATTGCATTCATCATAACAGGAACATCTACATATCCACGGAAAAATTCATTTCCAACTACAAATGCTGGTGTCCCCTGTATGCCAAGCTTACTTGCAAGTTTTCTTGTACGAAGTAGCTCTTCTTCAACAGATGAAGATGCCATATCTTTTTCAAGCTTTTTTACATCCAACCCAGACTTTTTAGCAATAGTCATAACAATAGATTTTATTGCTTTATCCATATCCTTTGCTCCTTTTTCTGGACTTAAATTTGCTTCAAATAAAGCATGATGGAATACTGCAGATTTTTCAAGACCTTGTTCACGTGAAGCAATAGCTGCTTTTGCAGGAAGTCTTGATGGTGGGAATATAGGATAATTCTTAAGGACTACCTTAACATCTTTTTCAGATTTCAACACCTCTTTTACAACAGAATTACCCTTTCTACAATATCCACAATTATAATCAAAGAATTCATAAATAACAATCTTACCATCTGCATTACCAAGAATCGGAGCGTACTTTGAATCATCCTCAGTTATATTCTTAAGAGCTTCTTTTGTTATCTCCATCTGCTTTTTTTTATCTGCTTCTTCTAATTTTTGAATAGTATCTGTAAGTATTGTTGGATCAGACAACATTGCATATCTAACAATAGACCAAGATATTATATAAATAGACGACGCTAAAAAAAATCCAGAAACAGCTGTATAAAAAACAAACTTCTTCCTATTATCTGAAAAGTTTTTTTTCATATTAAAAATAACATTCACATAAATAGCAAATGATATTGATAATAAAAGGCCTACTATTAACCAAAAATTCATATCTTTTCTCCTTTCTTAACTATGAACAGAAAACATAATAATACTTAACAATAAAAAGTAAATAAAAAAATATTTAAATAAGGATTTTTATTGAAAACTTTTTGATAAATGATACTTATTTATCAAATTTATCAAAACAGGATGAAATTTATGACTAGTTTTAAAGATAATATAAGAAATTTTTCTATAGTAGCTCATATAGATCATGGTAAATCTACTCTTGCAGACAGATTGATTCAAAAATGCGGTGCTGTCACTGATAGAGAGATGAAAGATCAAATACTTGATAATATGGATATAGAAAGAGAGCGAGGAATAACAATAAAATCCCAAACTTGCAGATTAAATTATAAAGCAAAAAATGGAAAAATCTATCAATTAAATTTAATTGATACACCAGGACATGTTGATTTTTCCTATGAAGTATCAAGATCTCTTTCTGCATGTGAGGGAGCATTATTAGTGGTAGATTCTTCTCAAGGAGTTGAAGCGCAAACTCTTGCAAATGCATATAAGGCAATAGATGCAAATTTACAAATAGAGTTAGTTTTAAATAAAATAGATTTACCAGCAGCAGATCCTGAAAGAATAAAAAAACAAGTAGAAGATGTTATAGGTATCGATGCATCAAATGCTATTTTAATATCTGCAAAAACAGGAATAGGAATAGATGAAGTCCTAGAAGCAATAGTCGAAAGATTACCGGCTCCTAAAAATACAGATGAAAAACCTTTAATATCTCTTATTATCGAAAGTTGGTATGATATATACCTTGGAGTAGTTATGCTTGTTAGAATAGTCGATGGTATAATTAAAAAAGGTGATGAAATTAAGATGATGTCTAATAACAATTGTTATAAGGCGGAACAAATTGGAGTATTTACACCAAAAATGCAATCAATGACAGAACTCAAATCTGGAGAGGTAGGTTATATAATAAGCGGTGTTAAACAATTATCTGATTGCAGAGTAGGTGATACAATTACTTTAATAAATAATGGAGCTATAGAACCTTTAAAAGGTTTTAAACCTTCTGTCCCTGTCGTATTTTCTTCAATATTTCCTGTTGATGCATCTGACTATCCATTACTTAAAGAAGCTGTTGCTAAATTAGAACTAAATGATGCTAGTTTTGTTTATGAAATAGAAAATTCTAGTGCTCTTGGTTTTGGATTCAGATGCGGATTCTTAGGTTTATTACATATGGAAATAATAGAAGAAAGATTAGAAAGAGAATTTAATTTAGATATTATTACCACAGCGCCATCTGTTGCATATAAAATTCATTTAACTAATGGAGAAACGATAACACTTACAACTCCTGCTGATATGCCTGATCCATCTAAAATACAAAGTATGGAAGAACCATTGGTTACTGCAACTATTATGACACCAGATGAATATCTAGGGGCAATTATAAAACTTTGTACTGATAGAAGAGGAATTCAACAAAATTTAACTTATGTCGGAAGTCGTGCAATGGTTGTATATAAAATTCCTTTAAATGAAATAGTTTTTGATTTCTATGATAGATTAAAATCTATCAGCTCTGGTTATGCTAGTTTTGATTATGAACTTGCAAATTATGAAGAGGCAGAACTTGCAAAAGTTTCAATATTAATAAATGAAGAACCAGTAGAAGCATTATCGTTTATTGCCCATAAAACAGAAGTTGAAAAAAGGGGTAGAGCTATTTGTGAAAAATTAAAAACTCTTATTCCACGACATATGTTTAAAATACCAATACAGGCAGCAATAGGAGGCAAAGTTATTGCAAGAGAAACCATATCTGCATTCCGCAAAGATGTTCTTGCAAAATGTTATGGTGGAGATATCTCTAGAAAACGAAAATTATTGGATAAACAGAAAAAAGGTAAGAAAAAAATGAGAACGTTTGGTTCTGTAGAAATTCCTCAGGAAGCGTTTATAAAAGCTTTAAAAATAGATGATAATTAAGTTGAAAATCCAATCTTAGTTTTATAGACTTAAGAATAATTTAAATTGTAAATAGGTGCTGCAATGGATAGTATATCTGCAAATCTTAATGTTTTAATAATGGCTTGTCAAAAAATTTCAAGATTTATTTTACATGATTTTGGAGAAATAGAACAACTTCAATCTTCAGTAAGAGGAACAGATAGTTTTGTTTTATCATATTTAACAAGAATAGAAAGAGTTCTAACGGATGTTTTGTTGGATGTAAGGCCAAGATATGGAGTTATAAGCAGAAATTTTGAAAAAAAAGGTTTAGACATTGCTCACAAATTTATAATAAATATAACAGATGGAATAAATAATTTTAAAAGAGGAATTCCTTTTTTTACTATATCTATATCTCTTCAGGAACAAAAAAAAATAATAGCATCTATAATTTATATCCCAGCATTAGATAAAATATATTACGCAGAATTAGGTAATGGTTCATATATTTCAGAAGCAAGAATGGTAAGAAGAATTAGGGTTTCTCCAAAGAAAGATTTATCTAATTCTAGTATTGCAGAAGTTGGGTTATTTAAACATATATCTACTGCAAATATACTAAATTTTGGTTCTATTGGATTACCTTTGGCATACATTGCTTCTGGAACATTAGATGGTTATATAGGAATTAAACAGGATATATTTGATTTATCAGCAGGTGTTTTAATAATAAAAGAAGCTGGTGGTTTTATTTCTGCATACGATAGTAATAAAAAGGAAACAAACGATATATTTTCGTCAGATATGATTATTTGTTCAAATAATTATTTACAAGAAGAAATCAAAGATTATATTATTAACAAGTAAATCTCGGAGGAATAATATGAAAAAAATATTATTTTTATTTGTAAGTGTTATATCATTATTATCAGATGCTGTATTGGGTAAAAATTTTAAATTATTTGAAAAAATACAGTTGATAAAACCAAAAAAAATTGAATATGAGATATTATTGGACAATAATTTAAAAGATAATACTAATAAAAGTCTTATTAATACAAATAAACAAATAAAACCAATAATCCTTGAATTAAAAAATGATATAAAAGAAGACAGCGTAAAAAAAGAAAATAAAAAATCAAGAACAGATAAAAATATAGATGAGGCTAAGAATTTATTAAAAATAGCTGAAAATATAGCATCATCTGTGAAAAATATAGAAACAAAGACACAACCCCATATTGTTAATGACAAATTAGTCATTAATAAAAAATTTGATGCAGAAGATATAAATGCAGATATTAAAGGAATAGAGTATATATCAGATCTAAAAATAAATGATGTGAAAGATGGTATAGAACTAGAATTACTAGAAAAATATGGAAAGAAATTTATAGATAAACTTAAAAAAGATAGTTTTGCAATATTACAAATATTTTCATTCTATAGTGGTAATGATGATAGAAATACAGCGTTTTCAAGATTATTAAATGTTAGAAAATATTTCCTTGATAAAAATATAGATACTTCAAAAATTATTATAAAGGTGAAAGAAATTCCTAATCAGAATAATAGTAATATTATTAGATTATATATTGAGTAAATATATAATATATCATTATGTGAGGTTATTATGAGTGATATGAAAGAATTAGTATCTAATGTTCTGGATAAAGAAGTAGAAGCAATAAACACATTAAAAGATAATTTTCCTTATAAAGAGTTTGATGAAGTTGTAAATTTTATTACAAAAAAATTAAAGGGTAAAATTGTTGTAACAGGTCTTGGTAAATCTGGTGATGTAGGGAAAAGACTTGCAACAACTTTAACATCAACAGGAACAACAGCTGTTTATCTTCACTGTGTAGAGGCATCACACGGTGATATGGGTATAATAAATGATAATGATATAGTAATAGCATTATCAAACAGTGGTGAAACAAAAGAAATGGCAGATGTGATAAGTTATACCAGACGATTTAATATAAAATTAATATCAATTTGTTCTAATCCAGAAAGTGCCCTCGCAACAAGCGCAGATATAAATTTAATAATACCTAGTCTTCCGGAGGTTTGTTTGATAGGTAAAGCTCCAACTACATCAATAATTTTATTAACATCTATGGTAAATTTATTAATAGTTGCATTAGAAAAAACAAAAAAATTTACATCAGATATGTACAAAAATTGGCATCCACATGGAAAACTTGGTATTTCTCTTATAAAAGTATCTGAACTTATGCATACAGCTTCAGAAATACCATTGGTAAATAAAGAAGCAGATATGACAAGAGTATTAGATGTTATGAGTAAGAAAATAAGATTCGGATGTGTCGGCGTTGTTGATGATGATAATAAACTTTGTGGAATATTCACAGATGGAGATATAAGACATAAGTTAGTAGAAGGGGTGGATATAATTAATAAAAAAGTAAAAGATGTTATGAAAGAAAATCCTAAAACTATAGATGCATCTTCTCTTGCTTCAGCCGCTCTTTTAAAAATAAATGAGAATAATATACAAGTATTATTTGTTGTTGATGCAGATAATCATCCCGTTGGAGTAATATCATTCCACGATTTATTAAGGGCAGGTATTGCATAATTGGATTTATATAAAACAATAAAAAAAATATTCTTAAAAATAAGAAGAAAATGTTATTTAAAAATAAAAAGAATTCGTGTTTTTTATAACAGCGTTTCTTTGCATAGTAGAATTATATTTTTATTAAAAATAGCAATTCCTAGTATCGTTGCAATAATAATTGGTATAATGATAGTACTTCCAGAATTAAATAATGACATTAAAAGAATAAAATTTTCATTTCCAAATTTAAATACTATAAAACAAATTTCTTTTGATATAGATAATGGTAGTTTCTATGGACAAAGTAAAAATGATATAATATTTTCTGTAAATATAAATAAAATAACAGAAAGTGTAAAAACCACAAAATTATTCAATATTTCAGGCAATATATTTTTTGCAAATAACAGAATATTATATTTTAAAAC
>CAUUHH010000003.1:0-56037 GCA_963544995.1 uncultured Alphaproteobacteria bacterium
AGTAATAGAATAAAAAACAGAAGTAACAATCAAAAATAAAAAGCTAAAGGAACAAGATAAAAAAACTTTCAAAGAAACCTCCAAATAAAAATCAAAAACGACAAAAGACATTCTAACTTAACTTTTAATCTATACAAGAACAAATTTAATATTGCTTATACCATTTTTATATATTATATCTGTAGCAAACAAATTTTATAAAAAGATATGAGCGAAAATACAGAAAATAGAAATTATAAAGTATTGGCAAACAAATACAGGCCACAAACTTTAAATGAACTGATCGGCCAAGATACTTTGGTACAAACATTAACTAACGCTATAAAAACGAACAGACTCGCGAACGCCTATATCTTTACTGGTATCAGAGGGGTTGGTAAAACATCAACTGCCAGAATATTTGCCAAATCCTTAAATTGCATCGGAGAAAATAGTGATAAAATTTCACCACAAATAACACCTTGTGGAGTATGCGAACACTGTAAAGCAATCAGTGAAGATAGGGATATCGATGTAATAGAAATGGATGCTGCCAGCAGAACAGGTGTTGATGATATAAGGGAAATAATCGATGGTGTACAATACAAACCATCATCCGCTAGATACAAAGTATACATTATTGACGAAGTTCACATGCTATCAAAGAATGCATTTAATGCATTACTTAAAACACTAGAGGAACCACCAGATTATACAAAATTTATATTTGCGACAACCGAAATTCGCAAGGTTCCAGCAACTATTCTTTCAAGATGTCAACGATTCGATTTACCAAGAGTTGATATAGATACATTATCAAAACATTTCAAAAAAGTTTGCGAACTGGAAAAAATAAATATTGATGAAACTGGATTGCAAATCATCTCTAAAATAGCAGACGGATCTGTAAGAGATGGAATGAGCCTACTAGACCAAATAATTTCTAACTGTGCAGGAGATATAACCAGTGAAAAAATATCTAAAATCCTTGGTATAACATCCAAATCAATAATATTCGATCTATACGACAATTTAACAAATGGAAAAATCGACACTGTTTTGAAAATAGTAAATGATCAATATAAAATTGGAAATGACCTTGTATCTGTATTAACAGATTTACTGGAAATAACACATTTAATAACCAGGACAAAAATAGCAAATGATTCTTTTACTAATATTCCAATGGTAAAAACCGAACAAGATAAAATAAAAGAATTATCATCAAAATTAAGTATTATTTCATTATCCAGAATATGGCAAATGCTATTAAAAGGATTTGACGAGTTAAAAAAGACACCAAATATATTATCAACAATTGAAATGCTTATGATAAGGATTTCATATATAGGGAATAATCCTACTCCAAACGAAATATTAAAACAAATAGAAACTTCTGCTTCATCAGAAGTTCAAAAAAAAAATTAACAGAATAGATATTGATCAGTTTTCCATAGATAATTTAGTAAGCTCAAATTTAGAAACTGGAACACTAACAATCGAAGGAATCATAGATATAGTAAAATCAAAAAAATCAATTTTATTAGCCCATGATATAAAACGTTCTATCAGATTCGTTTCTTTTAACAAAGGATTATTGTTAGTAAACAAAGAACTAGACGCTCCTAAAAACATAATTAATTTAATGAACGAATTTTTTGATAACAACAATATAAAAATAAAAACAGAACTATCAAATGAAAAAGGAGAAGAGCCACTAGAAAAAAAAGAAAAATTATTACTACAAGAACAAATAGACATGGTAAAAGATAATCCAATAATAAAAGAAGTATTCAGATATTTTAAAAATTACACAGTTGAAACAATAAAAAATATATAATAATATTTAAGAAAATAAAAAGGAGATAATATGGTAAATATAAACGAATTAGTAGCACAAGCTCAAGCTATGCAAACAAAAGTTAAACTAGCTCAAGAAGAACTAGGGAAACAAGAAGTTACTGGCACATCTGGAAATGGACTTGTGAAAATAACTATGACTTGCACAAAAGAACCAAAAAAATGCGAAATAGATGCATCTTTATTAGATAAAGATAAAAAAGAAGATTTAGAAGATCTAATCATTGCTGCTATATTAAATGCAAAAAATAATGCTGACGAAATTTCAACTGCAACTATGGAAGACGCAACTTCCGGATTACAACTTCCTCCTGGAATGAATTTTCCAATGTAAAAAATAACCGAGGCACTAAAACCAAAGTGCCTTTTTTAATAATTATTTAATTAGAATTAAATTTAGATAACATATTTTTTGCAGCTTCTTGTTCTGCATCTTTTTTGTTTGATGCGACACCACTACATTCAAAATGTTTAACAATAACTTTCATTTCAAACAATGGGTTATGATCAGGTCCTTTCTGAGAAACAAAATCATACATAGGACAAATATGAAATTTCTTCTGAGAATATTCTTGAAGTAAAGTTTTATAATCTTTTACCGGCTCTAGCAATTTCTCTGCAAGATTTTTCCAAAATTTCTTAACGATTCTATAAACTTCATCAAAATTACTATCCAAAAAAACTGCTCCTAAAACAGCCTCACAACAATCAGCTAAAATATTCTTATTTTTATTCCCTTGTCTTCTTTTTTCTTGAATCGATAATTTTATAAACAAAGGAATTTTCATAGATTCGCTAACAATAGCCAAAGTTTTTGATGAAACTAAACTAGCATGCTTTACAGCTAAATCTCCTTCTAAATCATTTGGATACATTTCATACAATAACTTTGCAACAGATAATCCTAAAACTCTATCACCTAAAAATTCCAATCTTTCATTACTATCTAACTTATCCTTAATAAAACTAGAATGAGAAAAAGCATGCTCTAAAATAGAAACATCTTTAAATCTATAATCTATATTATTAAAAAACAGTTCTATATCTAATTTTTTTTTCATATTTTACTTTATTGCTTTAAAAAACCTATCCCATCTAATAGGTTTTAACCATTTCCAAAATTCAAACAAACTAACAGAATTATTATGTGAAAAAAACAACATATCTGCTCTACCTATCAAATCACGTTTATGAATAAAACCTACACTATCCAAAAACCTGCTATCTTCAGACATATCTCTATTATCACCCATCATAAAATAATGATCTTCTGGCACAACAAATTCCTGTGTATTATCAGCAAATTCATTATCACTAATTTCTATTATTTCATACGATTTTTCTGGTGTAATCCACTGCCTATACTTGTTTAATTCTATTGCCTCACCTTCAAATTTTTCTTTATCCTTATATGCAATAGTATACTGACTATCTTTCAATCGCTTTCCATTTAAAAACATTTTCTTTGTATCAACAATCGTCAAAACACTTCCCTTTGATGTATAAACAGTCAAACTATCTAAATTTCTAAATTTATATGGTAAATTAACTATATAAAATTTTTCAATAAACTCCCTTTTAAGGGGAGCCCCATTTATATACAGAATACCTGATTTCATTTGTATTTTATCGCCAGGTTTTCCTATTAACCTTTTAATATAATTATCTGCATGCCCCTTTATTTTCTTAAATACAACAACATCACCAACCTTAGGCTCTGTTGAAAAAATACGATTTTTTACAAGAGGCAATGAAAACGGAAATGATTGTTTTGAATAACCATAAGATAACTTTGAAACAAATAAATGATCTCCAACAAAAAGCCCAGGTAACATTGAATCAGACGGAATATGAAAAGGCTCTATAAAAAAAGTCCTAATAAATATAGCAAAAAACCCAGCCCATAGAACAGATTTAAAAGTATCCTTCACTTCATTTGTCCATCTTTTATTTTTTTTTATCATACTCTCCCTTTCTCAAAATAAACTAAATTGCCTCTATAACAACAACGGCAAAACTAAAACCGCCATCATCACTAATACTTAGATAATACTCTAACTTATTAAAAGTTTTAAAGTGTTTTTTTACATAATTATCAACTTTACCATATAAACTTATATATGGTTTACCCAAATCATCATTAAGTACTTCAATATCTTTAAAAGAAAATCCAAATCTAAAACCGGTACCAAGCGCTTTAACAAAAGCTTCCTTTGCAGCAAACAAATTGGAAATTCCAGAAGAATATCTATCTAGATTCGTTAAATATTTTTCATACTTTGCAAGTTCTTTAACTGAAAAACACTTTTTTAAAAACCTATCACCAAACTTTTGTATAACAGTTTTTATCCTAACATTACTAACTATATCATTACCAAGTCCAACTATCATACACAATCTCTACTTTTATATCTTTGCAACAGATTATAAGTTATGAAATAAGATAAAATACCAAAAACAAATGCTATAATAATTCCACCAACTAACATTGGTAAAAACAAAGGATAAAAACTATCCATAATAATTTGCCTATCATATGTCTTAATTGCATCTATTAATAATTTAATTTTATAAATAAAACCATCATCAAAAAAAATAAAATTACTAAAAAATAAAGAACCTATCTTATAATCCAAGAACCAAATAAATGGAAATGTAATCGGATTACCAATTGCTCCAGCTATCATACTGGCGGCAACATTCGCCTTAAATAAAAAGCACAATAATAAAGTAATAACTATTTGCAAACCAAAAAATGGAGTAAATGCAACCGCAATTCCAAAAGCGACCCCCAAAGAAACAGAATATAAAGAAGAATTTATTGAAACAAGCTTTAAACAAAGATTCTTAAAATAACTAACAACATTACCAAAACAAAAAATATTTCTCATAATAATACAAAATTGAAAAACTATTACTAAATCTTAGATAAAAAAGTTTTTTCATCTTCACACTTTAAAACCCAAACATCATAAACAGGATGTTCCACTGGATTAAGACTAATTGACGACGAAAACATCCACCCAGAAAAAATGGTTTTACCAACCTTCACAGAATTAACCCTACTAGACGAAACACCCTTAAATTCCATAATCTCTGCAAATAACGAATTTTCCTCTATCTCATTATCTGGTCTTCCATAACAGGCTCTAACCCTAATAATAATATTTTCAAAAATCTTTGCTTTACCAACAGGAATATTTAAATCTTGTACTTTACCAGTTTGCTTATTCAAAATCCTAACAACAGCAGAATTTTTTGGAATATTAGTAAAAGTAAAGCCTCTAAACGAATACAAACAAACAGCAAAAAATACAGGATAAAAATAAAATCTAAAATTTAAATTAATACGTAACAACTTTACCCCCACAAACAAAAACCTACTTATTATCTTTAAAAATTAAATCCCCTATAATTTCTTCCAAAGATTTAAATATCCTAGATTTCAATTTTCCACCATTTTTAACAAATTCAGAATTATTACCTATTTCTAACTTAATATACTTTTTCCCAATAATTCCATAAGATGATATAGCAGCAATCGTATCAACAGGAATTTTATACCTAGAATCAATAGATAAAATAATATCTACACTATAATTTACTGAATTTAATGATGTCTCAACAACCTCACCTACCTTAACTCCATTAACAGAAACATCTGCTCCACGAATAATACCACCTGCATTCGAAAAATTAGTAACAAGTCTATACCCCGAAACATTACTAACATTCCTAGAAACACGAAGGCCCCAAGAAAGAAAATAAATGGTTATAAAAAGAACAAAAAAACCTACAAAAACTTCCATAGGATTCTTATTCTTAAAAGTTTTCCTAAAAAACTCCACAACAGAAGAATATTTTAAAAACTTTAAAACCATAATACAAATTCAAAAAAATAAAAGAAAGCTAAGAAGCAGCTTCCTCTTCTTTTTCCTTAGCCATTTTTTGCGCAAAATTTAAATCTTCCGCAATTCTTGCTTTCTTACCAAACAATGAACGAAGGTAATAAAGTTTAGCTCTTCTAACTTTACCATACTTAACTACCTCTATTTTAGTAATATTAGGAGAATACAAAGGGAACACCTTTTCAACACCTTCACCAAAAGAAATTTTTCTAACAGTAAATGCTGAATTTATACTTCTGTTTTTTCTTGCTATACAAACACCTTCAAAAATCTGAACTCTTTCATTAGAGCCCTCTTTAACCTTTGTATGAACTTTAACAGTATCGCCAGCAGAAAATTTAGGTATTTTATGAGTAGACAATTTTTCAATATTTTTCTTTTCTATAAGTTCTAATAAATTCATATTTTTACCTTTCTTTTCACAAATAAAATTACATAGCAAAGCATTCTACTTTAGACTAAAAAAAATTTCAACACCCTTTTTTAAGTAAATCAGGTCTATTTTCCAAAGTAATTTTTTTTGATTCTGCAATACGCCAATTATAAATATTTTTATGATGCCCAGACAATAAAACATCAGGAACCTTTAATTCTCGCCATTCTTCCGGCCTTGTATAATGCGGATATTCCAACATACCAGAAAGTCCATCTGAAAAACTTTCTTCATTAAGAGAATCATTTGAACCCAAAACTCCAGACTTAAGTCTAATAACACTATCAATAATAGGAATAAGAGCATATTCCCCACCAGATAAAACAAAATCACCTATACTTAATTCAACAATATTATAATAATCTATAAGCCTTTGATCTATTCCTTCATAATGCCCACAAATAAAAGTCATATTTTCATTCAATGATAATTTTTCTGCATATTTTTGATTAAAAACCTTACCCCTAGGTGATAAATAAATAAGAGGTCCAGCGGGATTTCCCTTATCATAAACAGCATCTATTGCTCTACCTAAAACATCGGGCTTTAAAACTTGGCCTGCCCCACCACCATACGGTGCATCATCAACAGTCTTATAATCATCAACAGAAAAATCACGAATATTAACAATATTTAAATCCAAAATTCCAGAATCAATAGCCCTTTTACAAATAGAGTGATTCAACGAACAAAACATATCAGGGAATAATGTCAAAATATTAATTTTCAATCAAATGCTCCCTATCAATCAAAATTATTTTATTATCCTTATCTATATTTAAAACAGAATTTTCATTATAAGAAATTAATGAAGTCTTAACTTTACCTAAAATTTCTAATTCTAAAATATCTCCAGCACCATAATTTAAAATATCAACAACTTTACCTATAATTCCCAAGCTATCACTTACATTAAAACCAACCAATTCATTTAATAAAATTTCATCACTATCTGCTATCTCAGATCTTTCAACCAACAGTTCAATACCTCTTAAAGTTTCCGAAACATTCCTATCATTAACACCATCTATACTTACAATAAAAACATCATTTTTATTAGTATATGACACCTTTTTCAAAAGATACCTACAACCTTCACTATCAAAAAAAGTCTTATAATTAAAAACATCGCATGGTTCTGTGGTATAGGATAAAAATTTAACATTCCCTTTTATTCCATGAGGGCCAATTATTTTCCCAACAACAACCATACTATCAGACATAAATTACTTAAAAAAAGTGCATATACAACAATAGATATATGCACATAAATTAATATAAAAACTAAGAAGCAGGAGTTTCAACAGATTCTGCTGCTGCAGGAGATTCTCCCTCAAATTCTGCTTTTGCCTGTTCTTCAGCTTGCTTCTTTGCCTCTAATTCTGCAGCTTGCTTTTCAG
Source organism: uncultured Alphaproteobacteria bacterium (assembly GCA_963544995.1). Taxonomy (GTDB): domain Bacteria; phylum Pseudomonadota; class Alphaproteobacteria; order Rs-D84; family CACZYB01; genus CACZYB01. The sequence continues at coordinate 7,581 of CAUUHH010000003.1, forward strand.
CCAAAGCTTTCGCTTTTTCCTGTGCCTTTGCTTTAGGTAAAGGTTTCTTCGTTTGATTCTTAATTACATACTTTTCAGCAAGACCTGCTTCACCCAAAAATCTTGAAACTCTATCAGACGGAATTGCACCAACAGAAAGCCAATATTTAATTCTATCAACTACCAAAGTAACTCTCTTTGGATCTTCCTTTTTAAGCATTGGATTATATGTTCCAACTTTTTCTATAAAATTACCATCTCTTGCATCACGACTATTTGCAACAACTATATGATGAAATGGACGTTTTTTAGATCCTCTTCTAGCAAGCCTTATTCTAACTGACATTATTTATACCTTTCTTTAAATTAAAAAAATTCATACAACAAAAACGATAAAGAGTGAAAACTCACCATTTACCGATATCACAACTTCTTATTCATAAAAACAGAAATCTGTCTAAAATATACAAATAAAACTTTTTTATGTCAAATAAATTTTATTCACACAAAAACTTAACTAAAATAACTCTTCTTGAAGCAAATTCTGTTTAGAATTTAACTTATCCATATTCACTTTCTTCGATTTTATAAATTTATCATTAATAGAAACCTTACCATCATAAAATTCTATCGTTAAATCAGACAAATTTTTAACATCTTTACTACTACTTATTATATTACCATTATTCCAAATTATTGAAAACCCTCTGGATAATACATTTTTAAAAGAATAACTATTCAACATTTTTCCCAAATAAGATAATTTTTCAGATACCTCATTAATCCTGGTTTTCATAATAAAATCCAACCTAGAACTTTTATCATCAATTCTTTGCCAATTATCTCTTAATAACTGCACCGGACTTTTAAGTGCATTATAAAAACTCATTAATTTCACATTTAAATACTCTATTTTCTTTAAAATATTATTAGAAAGATTTAATTCTTTTTCAGAAAGCTTTAATAACAATTCACTTCTAACTGGGACAACCTTTTCTGCAGCACCAGTAGGAGTCGGTGCACGAAGATCAGAGACATAATCAATAAGTGTAGTATCAGTTTCATGTCCAACAGCAGAAATAATTGGAATTTCAGATGCAAAAACAGCCCTAACAACATTTTCTTCATTAAATGGCATTAAATCCTGCACACTACCACCACCTCTTGCAACTATTATAACATCCGGCCTATCTTTACCTATTATTTTATTAAAATTATAAATTGCTTCTGTAATTTGTTCATCTGCCCCATCCCCCTGAACTAAAACTGGATATAAAATAACCCGAATTGGACACCTATCACTTATCCTATGCAATATATCTCTAATCACTGCACCTGTTTCAGATGTTATAACCCCAACCACAGATGGTAAAAAAGGAATAGGTTTCTTATATTTTGCATCAAATAAACCCTCTTTTAATAATCTATTCTTTCTTTCTTCTATTATTTTAAGTAAAGCACCTACCCCAGCAATTTCAACATTTTCAACAGTTATTTGATATGATGATCTACCAGTATAGGCAGTAACTTTACCAGTTAAAACAACTTCTAATCCTTCCTCCAATTTAACATTTATCTTCGTATACCGCCATAAAACACAATTAAGTATATAATCTTTACCTGCGACATTTTCTTTTAAATCAAAATAATATGTCCCAGACGAATGTTTTTTAAGGCCTTGTATTTCACCTTTTATTTTAATTTTATTAAATGAAACCTCTAACAAAGTTTTTAATACATTAGAAAACTCTGCAACTCCAAAAATCTTCTCTTCTATTCTAGTCTCCAAAGAAGCATCACCTTTAACAGAATTTGAATCAACAAATGTTTCACCTTCAAAATCTGATAAGAAATCATCAACAAAATCATTTTTCATATTTAAGATCCTCAAGCGGCCATCTAGGTCTGGGCGCAAAATCAAAATCCGATTTTTTACCAAACAAAAAATTCTGCCATCCAGCAAATGCTATCATAACACCATTATCACTACAATATTTCGGTTCCGAAACACTAAATTTCATACAAAATTTACCAGCAATATTTTCTAAAACTTTCCTAATTGCACCATTTCTTGCAACTCCACCACTAGTAATAATATGCTGTATTCCTCTATTACAAACTTTCTTCACAGCATTTGTAACCTTAACATCAATTACATCACAAATAGCAGCTTGAAACGAAGCACATATATCTGCCTTCAATTTATCATCCATATTTTCTTTATTTTTTTCTATAATATTCCTAACAGATGTTTTAAGGCCAGAAAAGGAAAAATTCAAATCATCAGAATGAATAAGAGGCCTTGGAAGATCAAAACGCTTACTATTCCCATAAACAGAAGCTTTTTCTATCTCAACACCACCCATATAATTCCAACCAAGCATTTTCGCAGTCTTATCAAAACATTCACCACACGCATCATCAAGGGTTGTCCCAAGCAATTCATAATCACCTACTCCATTAACCACCAAAATCTGCGTATGCCCACCACTAACCAGCAATAATAAATAGGAGAACTTTAAATCTCTATCAAAAAACATAGGCATCAAGGAATGAGCTTCTAAATGATTAACTGGAATAAAAGGTTTTTCCAAACAAAAAGCCATAGATTTACAAATACTTGACCCAACTATAAGTCCACCTATAAGGCCAGGTCCCATCCCAGCGGAATAAATATCTATATCCTCCGGTTTTAAACCAGCTTCAGAAATTGCATTTTTTATCAAAATATCAATATACTCTAAATGCGCCCTAGATGCAATTTCAGGAACAACTCCACCATAATTACAATGCTCTTTATATTGAGTTACTATCTTATGTGATAATATTTCATAATTATCATTTATTACTGCAACCGCAGTATCATCACAACTACTTTCTATTCCCAAAGTTATCATAAATTTCCCAAAAATTTAATAAATACAACAAAATATTACTACTTGATTTTAAATCATATTATCCCTAGGATAAAATTATATATTTATTTTCACAGTTTAAAAGGATAATTTAAATGAAAAAAATATACTTAATTCCAACATTATTAAGTCTATTATCTTGTTCCAATAAAAATAATCCTTACTTTTCCAATGTAAACTACGCAAATGCAAACAGACAAACATTAAACGGAAAAAGTAAAATAGTACAAAAACCTACCATGATAAAAATGGGGATAACCCCATTATCATTAAACGAAGCACGACCATACATGATAAATGTATTCAAAATGTTAATCCCTGAACTAGAAAAAACCAATATAACATACCAAATGGCCGGATATGATATAATTCTTACAATACAATCACACATAATTTTGGATAATAAAATGAATATTCTTTCATCAATTAAACCACAACTTGATAAAATTATAAATGTTCTAGTCCTAAATAACAGAAATTATATAGAAATAGTTGGCCATACATCCAGCATAGGCAGCAGCTATAAAAACTTAATAAAATCAAAAGATATGGCTATATCTGTTGCAAAACACTTTATGGACAACGGTATAATTCCAGAAAGAATTTTTATGACAGGTATGGGCGAAAGCCACTGGATTGCTCCAAACGACACAAACGAAGGACGTTACCTAAACAACAGAATAGAAATAAAAATATCTCCAATAATATAATTTAACTATTTTTTATTACCTGTAGATTTTTTACTATTCTTTTGTGCATCCTCTTTTTCTTTCTTTTGATCTGCCTCTTGTTTTTTTTGATCTTCGCGCTGTTTTTCCAAATCCTTATTCATAGCATCTAACTCTTTCTGCATTTCTTCAAATGAATCCCCTTTTTTCTCTTTATTTTTTGCCTTTTTCATCCAATATGGTAAATCCTCAGAAAAGTCCTTATTTTTCATAGCATCAGAAACAGCCTTAGACTTTATTTGTTGATGCAATCTTGATTTTAAAACATCCAATAATTCAGATTGCTTATCTAACACATCTGCCTTTAACTTTGACACATATTTCACAAGTAATCCTTGATACTCTTCACAACTTTTAGCTATAACTTTTTTAATATCTTGATCGGAACCAACGCCACAATCTTTCACTATTGCTTTTGCTGAATTACTACAATGCTTTATATCTGCCGCTGTCTCATTCATTGGAATAGTAGTTTTCTCAACATTTTTTGCAGAAATCGCACTTTCTTCTTCAGCAGAAGGAGGAATATTCTCTAAAATCTCTTCTGTCAAAAAATCTAATATTTTTGCTTCCTGAAGAGTATTAGTTTTAAGATTATCTAATAAATATTTATAATATGCTGCACCTCCTTTGGGAGGATTATTAATTGTCGCAATTGCCTCTTCCTCTCTAACACTACTTTCATGCACACCATAAGTTTGATAAAAATAATAATCTGCAACAGAATTTATTTTACCAGATTGTTTATAACTATACACACAATAAAAATTATCTTTTAATTGGCTAAGCACTTCTCCATCACCCAAAAATTTACAATCCTTTGCCATCAAGAAATTTATTTTTTTCGCCAAACACTCCAAATCTTTTTTATTATCTACATCTTTAGAAACTTCATGTATCTTAGAAAATTGATAATTCTTACCACTACTTGCAACAGAGGAAGTCACACCAGCACCACCTGCTGGTGCACTACTTTTTGTATCTTCCTTTAAAACTTTTCTATTGGATTCAGATGAACCTGAAGAACTAGATTGTTGTCTATCATTTGAACTACCTGCAGACCTCCTCGCTTTGCCCTTCGCACTCTTATTTTTTGATGAAGATTTTTTTGATACATTTTTTGCTAATCCAGCAGACCTCCTTTTACTAGCAGAACTTCTCTTCTTACTTTTCTTTGCAAAAACAAAATCTGAAAACAAAAAATTAATGCTAAAAAATAACAAAAATACATAACTTAATTTTTTCATAAAACACCTAACTAAAACTCATTTTTAAAATCAGGATCTTTTGGATAGCCATCTGCGGCCCAACCATCAGGAATAGGAAGAGTATATCTATCTAAATCTCCACTACCCTTACAATTAGGCATAGTCTCTCCACCACCAGCAAGACTAATTCCAGCTGTTAAAATAGCACCAATCCACTTTCCTGCATTTTTACCAGCATTAGTTTCAAAATTAGTACCAAGATATCTAACCTTATTACCATTCACCAAATAACAAGATTCATAACAACCAACAATAAGCTCTTTAAAACTACCTCTTTTATCATCACAAACAACTGTCTCACCTGGTAACATCCATTTTTCATCCTGCATTCCACATGTCTTCCCAGTAGAACACTTATCAGCCCTATACTGAAGCTGATACATACATTGCCCATTTCTTATTTGTCCCATCGCTGAACGACAATTTTGAGCTATTCTTTCTTTTTCCAATTGCTTTGCTATATATTTCTTCAAATCAACCAAAATAACTGACATATTGGCTTCACATTTACCATAATTAATTGACCTACATTTTTTAAGAAAAGTTGATTGTTTCGATAAATCTACACATTTTGCAAACTTTTCACCACATTGAGTCTTCATACAGGTCTCATACTCAACATAACACGATGCATTATCCAATTGATTAAGTTTTTTATATTCTTGCTGTTCAAATTTTTCTTGATTTTTTTGTGCCTGCACCAACAAATTTTTTGCATCATCAGCTTTATCTTTCAAAACAGACGTATACGACGAACAATCCTTTTCTATTTTTGTCTGATAATCAACTTGAAAAGTTTTAAGTTTATCTTTATCAGATACAAATTTTACACTACATTGTTGATCTGCTTTTTTATACAATTGCAAACCTTCCATTACTCCCATTTTTGGATCCAAAGTTCCAAATGCCATTTTTTTTGATTTTTTTTCAATGGAATTAATGTTTTGATAAACATTCCCCAAACTACCAGACACTTTTGCAGTATCAGAAACATTCATTATAGTTTCTAGTTGATTATTTTTTATATCTGCCTCATTTTGAATTTTATCTATATCTCTTAATACTTTTTCTATCCTTGATAACTGAGCAGAACACCTACATCTCCCTTTTTCTTCTGACATATTATTCATACAAATATTATCCATACATTTGTCATAACTATCATTATTTTCAATAGATGCTTTATTACTATCCTCACTTTTATTATCTTTTGCTTCACTATCAGACTTTTTTTTCAACTCATCTGCAACTTTCGAATTACCAGATTTATGTGATGCGGCAAGTGCAGCTCTTCTTGCCCCCACTCCACTTCTACTTACTCTTCTACTTGATGAACCAGAACGTCTAGCAGAAATCTTCTTTTTTGCAAAAACATTTTCTAAATTCCAAAAAGCTACCAAAACAAATAAAAAAACTAACAAAAAAAATTTTTTCATAAAATATCCCACAAGCCAAAATAATCTAAATAATACCACATTTTTAAGCTCAATACAAACATTGATTTTAAATTTTTTTAATGATAGCATCAAAAAAAACAAAGCAGAAAAAAGATATACAAATATGAATGATGTAAAATTTACTAAACTGCAAAACGGAATGACTGTCATAACCGACTTTAACCCATCAATTGAATCTGTAACTTGCTGTGTATGGGTAAACGTTGGCTCCAGATGTGAAACTCCAGAAATAAATGGAGTATCTCACTTCCTTGAACATATGGCATTTAAAGGAACCGAAACAAAAACCTATACCAACATTGCAGAAACAATAGAAGATATAGGCGGCGATATGAATGCCTACACATCAAAAGATCACACTTTATATTATACAAAAACATTAAAAGAACACATATCTACCAGCATAGATATACTTTCAGATATAATACAAAATTCAATTTTTGATGAAACAGAAACTGACAAAGAACGACAAGTAATATTACAAGAATATTATAGTTCAATCGACACCCCAGATGATATAATAGACGAATATTATAATGAAACCGCATATAAAGACCAAGCCTTAGGAAGAATGATCCTTGGTTCAGATAAAACTATTAAATCCATTACACAAAACACATTAAAAAATTATATAAAGAAAAACTATTCTGCGGATAAAATATATTTAATAGTATCCGGAAATTTTAGCTATGATAATGTTATAAAACTTGCAAACAAATATTTTACAAATATAAATCCAGTAAATACTAATATATCATATGAAAATGCAAAATATACAGGTGGATATTCTATACACGAAAAAGATTTAGAACAAATACATTTTATTTTGGGTTTTGAATCAAATTCAATAAAAAATAGATACGAATTACTTTGCGAAGGAATATTAAATAACACTCTTGGCGGTGGTATGTCATCAAGGTTATTTCAAGAAATCCGTGAAAAACAAAATTTAGTTTACAGCATCTATTCATCAAGCTCAAATTATTCCGATACTGGTAATTTATACATATATACATCAACAGAACCAAATAAAATAAACAAGGTTATTGATGCAACCACAAACGAAATAAAAAAAATATGCGAAAATGGAATAACAGAAAAAGAATTTTTACGGGCAAAAGCAGGATATAAATCCAGTATATTAATGAGCCTAGAAAATTCTATGATAAGGGCAAGATCCCTTGGCAAACAAATGCAACATTTCGGTAAATATATTCCATTATCAGAAACCATAAATTTATTAGACAGTATAAAGATAAACGATATACAAAAAACAGCACAAAAAATATTTTCATCAAAAATTACAGCTGCTGCACTCGGAAAATGTAGCGATATATATGACTTAAATAAAATAGACAGTTTACTAAAGTAAAAAAATAAAGGAAACAAGGATGGAAAACAAAAACAACATAGAAACAGAATTTGAAATCCCATCATTCGAAGAACCAGAATTTGACAATATTGAATTCGAAGCTCCATCATTTGATATATCTACATTTGAAACCACAGAAAACAAACTAGATGACAAAACAGAAAATTTCAACTTTGATGAACCAACATTCGAACTTCCAAATTCTGATATTGAATTAGAAATTGATACGCAAGATAAAAAACAATTTTTTGAAACTATTCAAAATTCAATAGACGAAAAACTATCTTTTGATAACACTGACGTAAAACAAGATATACAAGCAATAGAAGAAAACATCACAAATGAATTTCTAAATTCTGAAATATCAAAAACTACTAATTTTAAGATTCCAGAACCAGAAAATGCTCAAACAGAAACTAAAAATACGAATAATAAAACAGAAATTGATAATCTTATGAACCAGGGAACAGAAAAATTATTGAAAAAAATAAGCTTGGAAGAACTATTGATACAAAGTAATTCAAAAGAAATATAATAACTTGACTTTAAACACTGCAAATATATCATAACGAAAAACCAAACAGGAGATATAAATGAAAAAAATTACTATATTATCATTGATTTCGGCATTAACCATTACAAATTTTGCAAATGCCCACGTTGAAAATCCACTATACGTACCAACAAAAGGTAAATTTTACTCAAAATCCGGATTTGAAAAAGCAAAATCTGTATTACAAATAAATGGTGATGTGGGATACGGTATAACAAGTAGATACAGCATGAGTTTAGGACTTGGCTACCAAGAAGACCTAGATAGTACAAAAGATGGTTTTACAAATGTAAGGATTGGTGGAAATTACAGACTTTTAAATACTAGAGCACTAGTTTCAGATATATTTGCAAAATACGCAAAAAGCCTTGATAAAGAAGTTGCTGGCCAATACCAAGAAATAGATGCAGGATGGAAAGTTGGAACACAAAGAAAAGGTTTCACCGTTGCAGGTAGCGTAAGATTTAACAGAGTTGTAATGAAAAACAAAGCTGATAATGATTCTAATAACATAGGAATAAATGGTAATTTTGCATTTAATATAAATGAAAGATATTCTTCACAAATTGAAGTTGACTATCTATTAACAGATGATTTTAACACAAGAACAGGAACAAAAGATAACTCATTTTTAGTAACAGCCCAAGTTAACTATATTAGAAATGGTCTTTGGTCTTTATACTATCAAAGAGATCTAGGTGTAAAAAACAGTAATGGTGGTCTAGGCCTAAAATATGGAATTCAATTCTAATATAAAAAAATAAATAACAAATAAAAATTGGGTTATTTATAAAATAACTCAATTTTTTGATAAAAAATGAAATATTTAAGTGATATTTTTATAATTGCAGGTGAAGCATCCGGTGATTTGCTGGGCGCAGATCTATTAAAAAATCTAAAAATAATAAACAAAAATATTACGATAAACGGTATCGGCGGCGAAGAAATGGAAAAACTTCCATTTTTTAAATCTATCTTCAATATAAATGATATTTCTATAATGGGTTTTACCGAAGTAATAAAAAATTTATTCACAATAAAAAAAAGAATTAAAACTACAATAAATGAAATAATCAAAAATAAACCAAAAATAGTAATAACAATAGATTCGCCATCTTTTAACATTCGTATTATAAAAAAAGTAAAAAAAATTTTACCAGAAACAAAATTCATACATTATGTCGCACCACAGGTATGGGCATGGAAAGAGAACAGAGCAAAAAAAATAGCAAAAATATTCGACATATTATTATGTCTGTTTCCTTTTGAACCAAAATATTTTGAAAAATATGGTTTAAAATGTTTTATTGTTGGTCATCCAGGAATAATAAATGTAACAGGAAATAAAGAACGATTTTTTAAAAATTATAATTTAAATCAGACTGAAAAAATAATATCATTTTTACCTGGTACCAGAAAACAAATGATAAATAAACTGATCCCTATATATAAAGATGTTGTAACATATATAAAGAACGACAATCTAAAAACTAAAATATTAATACCAACAACTTATTACCTAAAAAATTATATAAATAAATTAACAAAAAGCTGGGAAATAAAACCAATAATTATTACAGATAAGCAAAATCGATACGATGCATACTCCGCATCTAATATAGCAATCGCAATATCAGGCACCTCCATTTTAGAGTTAGCTTTATTAAAAATTCCAACAATAGTGGTATACAAAGTTTCATATTTAACATACTTAATTGCAAAATTATTTATAAAATTAAAATGGGTAAGTTTGCCAAATATAATTATGAATAAACAAATTATTACAGAATTAATACAAAATAACTGCACTCCTAAAAATATAATAAATGAAATAAAAAATTTAAATAAAGAAAATAAAATAATAAAATACAAACAGGACTGCAACGACCTTATAAAGTTACTACAAAATCAAAATAATGAAAACCCATCACTAAAAGCTGCAAAAATAATTTCAAAATATTTAAAATAAATCTTTAAGATAACAAATTCACACACAAATAAAAAACAAAAATTACAATATATAATTGGTTGCGGAGAATGGATTTGAACCATTGACCTCAAGGTTATGAGCCTTGCGAGCTACCGGGCTGCTCTACTCCGCGATAAAAAAGATGGTGGGTGATTAGGGACTCGAACCCCAGACCCTCTCGGTGTAAACGAGATGCTCTAGCCAACTGAGCTAATCACCCAATGACGAGACATTATATCGACTAATATACAAAAATCAAGAAATTATTTTAAAATTTAAAATAAAAACTAAACCCCTGTACTTCCAAAGCCATTTTTCCCTCTATCAGAATTACCAAGCTCATCTTCACTTGCAATTTCTTCAAAATCAAATTGATAAACTGGTTCAACAACACCTTGCGCTATTTTCATCCCTCTTGTTATAATTATTGGATCTCTACCTAAATTAACAACTATAACACCAATTTCTCCTAAAAACCCATTATCAATCGTTCCGACACCATTGGCCATAGATAAGCCAAGCTTAACTGAATTACCACTTCTCGCCCTAATTTGAAGACCATACCCAGCCTCAGGCATAATTTTAAATCCAGCTGGCACTATATACCTTTCTCCGGGATTAATCGTTATATTATCAAAATTACATGCCCTGATATCAAAACCCGTATCATTATCATGGGCATAAGTCATTATCCCCCAAGATTCTTTATCATAATTTTTCAAATAAAATATTTTTGCTTTAACCTTATTCATTTTAACTCCTTCACCTATTTATAAAAAAACTAAACATCAACATCTGAATTTTTTCTATTTTTCATACTATACACACAACCACAATAATTTTGCTCATATAAATTATATTTTTTTATAACTTCTCTTGCCTTATCCTGAATACCACATTTACGCCAATTCACATCAAAATATTTAAAATCCAGTTCTTTTTCTACCTCAAATCCAGCACTATCAACTTGATTTAAATCTTTCCATCTTGAAAACCCAAGCGTAGATGTAAAATAATCATATTCATTATTTTTTGCATAATTTGCAGCTTTCAAAAGTCTTAATTTAAAACAGATACCACACCTTTCACCCCTTTCTTTGCAATTTTCAAAACCTTTAATTTTACTATAATAGGCATCTGTATCATAATCTGTATCTATAAACTTCAAACAATAAACATTCGCCAATTTAATAACTTGTTCTTTTCTGTGTATATATTCTTCATAAGGATAAATATTCGGATTATAAAAAAACAAAGTTATATCCAAATTATTATTTGCTATATAATCCACCACCCCACTACAACACGGCCCACAACAAACAAGAAGTAAACCTTTTCCTTTAATATTTAATAAATCCTTACATAACATTTGATTTTCATCTTAAAATTCATATACTACTATAACAAAACAAACAAAAATAACCATATGAAAAAATTTTTAATTTTTACAAGTTTTATAAGCATAATATATTCAAAAACATCCTTTGCATACGATATTATAAATAATGATACGACTAATTTTTCCATAGACATAAATTCTTCAAATTATCTTTTATACAATGAAAAAAATTTTAAGACAAAATCATTAAACGAAATAAATACAAATTTATCAAAAACAATAAATAACTATACTTTTGGTATCTTTTCATCAACAACTATAACTCCAAAAACGACATACATGAAAAAAAACAATATACTAAGCGAGTTATATCTATACACAGAAAATAATTATGGAAGAATAGAACTTGGTAAGGCAAAAAATACATCCTCCAAAATTAATACTTCATCAAACAACATTGGTATTTCCGATATAAATTATATATCTGGTTTAGATTATTTATTGAATAACAATAATAAAATTTTTTCTTTATCAAACTCAATAATATCTGATAATAATTCTTTTAAAATCAACTATATATCACCAAATTTAAATAAATTTCAAATTGCAACCAGTATTACACCAAATATCAAAAATGATAATTTACAAGAAACCAATTTTGGAAAAATAAAAACCGGTTTTACATCACTAGTAAAATATTCTTATGAAAAAGAATATAACATTAAATTGGTTTTATCATATGGACATTTCAAAAAATCTCTTGAAATCAACAATATTAACAATGAAACAAATTTAAATGAATATTCCATATCAACACTATACTATAAAAATGGATGGGAAATAATATCATCATACAAAAATATTGTTGAAAAATTTAACAATACAAAAAACATTGGATATATAATAGGAAACAGCATCGCATACGAAATTGCATCAATAAACATAGGGTTATCTAATAATTACTTAAATTTGCCAAATAACTTCAACAATAAAAACGATAAATTTAATATATTCTTACTATCCGGGAAATACAAATATAATGAATTTTTATCCCTATCAACAGGAACCGGAATAACTTCACATAAAACTGAAAACAAAAATTACATACACAGACCAATAATATTATCGGCACTACATATAAACTTTTAAGAAAATATGATGGTTTTCCCTTGCAAAAATATTTTTTTAAATATACCCTTAAAAATAAGGATGGAAAATTTATAAAGGAGAAAGGGTCAAGATTCATGAAAAAATCACATATATTATCCCTTACATTTATTTTATCATTTTTAAATAATTTCGCTTTTGCAGACTGGAATAGTTCACCAAATGAAAAACCGACTTGGCCATTAAAGTATAGCGAGGCTGGAAAAGATATAGATAATTTGCCTGAATTAAATAACAAAGTAAACAGGAAATACAGCGAAAAAAATGCAAAACCAGATATGGGATGGTCCGGCGGTCCAAGTTATACTAAAACTCCAACAGATGGAGTTATTGCACCACAAGATTCTGAAATGCCATTATCAAACAAAAATTTAGTCGAAGATGACGGCGTTCGCGTATTATCAGCATCTATGCCACCAGGTTTAGATTTAGAAGAAGGTAACAGAAACAAAAAATCATCCACAGAAAATGCAGAAATGGATACAGTAGATTCTGTAAGAGATTGGGTAGCAAAGGAAGGAATGACTCTTCGTGAAATACTTGAAAAATGGAGTGAAGTAGAAGGTTGGGAAATTGCTTGGAATACAAAGAGAGAATATCCATTAAAAGCATCAGTAATTTTTAGGGGTAGATATAAAGATGTCGCAGCGGCACTAATCAGGACTTTTTCACGTGCGACACCGCAACCTCATGCAAAATTTTTCTTCGGAAATAAAGTATTGGTTATAAAAACTTTGGAGGTAAATGATGCAAATTAAAAACAAAACTATAGTAAGCTTATTTACCATAACAACATTACTTTCAGGATGCTATAACAGAGATATGGCTATCGATGTTTCAAAACAGGTTTCTTCAGATTTTAACACTACTCAAGATGCAATTGATAGGGCAAAGGTTCCTGGCAAACCAATCAATAAAGATATAATTTCCGTAAGTGATGATATCTGGCTTGGTGATACTAGTTTTGTATCTGAACACAGTTCTCCACTTCCTAAAAAATTCGAGGGAACAGACGGAATTACATTAATGACAGATTCTGCTGTTGCTTTCGATGAAATAATAAATCAAATATTTTATCTCACTGGAATAGGAATAGAAGTAAGTGATGATATAGATAAAAGTGGATTTAAAGATGTAAGTGTTTCATATACGGGATCCCTTTCTGGCTTGTTAAATGTATTGGCAATAAAGCAAAATTTAAATTGGTCATATGATAATGGAAAAATAACATTTTATAAATTTAAAACACGAACTTTTATGATTTATACCAGTTCTGCAGAGGGAAATTATTCATCTACAATATCTGCTGACAATAATTCTACAGCGACACTTCAAACTACTATAAATATGAAGGAATGGACAGAAATGGGTGAAGTTCTTCAAAGTATAGTAAAAGAAGGTGAAGTAAAAATGTCTCCATCTACCAGTTCCATTACCGTAACTGCATCACCAAAAACATTACAAAAGGTAGAAGCGTACATAAAGGAACAAAATCGAAGATTTGTAAAACAAGTTGCTATAACGGTAAAGGTTTTACAGGTATCTTTAACAAAAGATAATAATTATGGTTTAAATTTATCTGCATTATTTAACAAGGAATATTCAATAAAAAGTTCAACATCTAATATAGCTCAAGATAGTATCTCTTTTGCAATACTTTCTGGTTCAAATAATAAATTAGCATCAACAGAAAAAAACCCAACATCAGCTGCAATAAAGGCTTTATCAACACAGGGTAAAACTTCCCTTTTAACATCTGCAGTTGTAACCGCAAGAAATAATAGGGTTGTTCCAATAAATAATATACAAAAATTCAAATATATCAGTAGCGTTTCAACTTTAACAGAAAAGGCTAATTCAACAACCGAGGTAACACCACAGGAAGAATCTGTAGGATTCAGCATGCAATTAATGCCAAACATTCTTGAAAATGGTAAACTTACACTTATGTTTAATATGTCATTAAAAGAATTGGTGGATTTAGAAACTAAAGTTGTTGGATCAACATCTGTTCAACTTCCAAAAATTGCACAAAGAAATTTTATGCAAGAAATAGTAATGGAATCTGGTCAAACAGCAGTTTTAACTGGATTTGAAAAAATTTCTAATAAAAATTCCAGCAACGGTATGGGAAAAGAAACATTTACTTATATAGGTGGTTCTCAATCAACCGAAACGACAAGAGAGGTTTTGGTTGTAATGCTTACACCACAGGTAATTGCATCTCCTCTTGATGTCGAGGATAATTCAAACGCAGAATGGGGAATACCTAATTATTAGTATTTTTTATTGAGGGGTAAATGGAAGGAAAGAAAGAAATAAAAACCATAAAAGTGGGGGGTAAAACCTATGCCACTGGTTTATTCTGGCAGCCTCTTCAAAGTCAAAAAGAATACTTAAATGAAATAAAATCGACTGTTCAAAATGTAGTAACAGGAGCCAATCTTTTTTGTTTAAGAAAAGGTTCTGTATCCCAATATGGTCTTGGTTATACATCCATGGGTCATAAATCTGGTATGCCATCTGCGGCATCCATTATTGCAAATGTATTTAGGGATAAAGCTTCCGCTCTATGTGCATTCAAAATTAAAGAAGGTTGGTGGTTTACTGTTATCAGAAATAATTTAATTATATCTGAGGAAGATACAGTATATACAGAGGAAGAAGATGTAAGAAACGCATTCGAAGCCATGTTGGATATTCCTGATTGGGGCTATATTGTTGCACCAACCGAATGGGGATACGAAGGTTCCATCGAGTTAAAGCTAGAAAATATAATAGTAAAAGGTCAAGCTGTCGAACTTAAAAGAATACAAACAGCAATAAAACCTACAGATCTTCTAATTATATTTGCCTTAATTGCGGCTGGTTACTACTATTATTCGAAACAACAGGCAGAAAAGGAAGAACAAGAAAGACAAATAAGAATAACACAGGAAAAGGCAAGACAGGCCAGATTAAATCCTCCGCCTCCTCCTCCGCCGCCACCAGCACCGTTTGAATCTTTACTTGATCCAGAGGATATGACAAAAAAATGTACTATTTTAATAGTAAATTCAACGGCAACTATACCGGGATGGCGTCTTGAAAATTCTTCTTGTTCTGAAACTCAAATGGTATCAAATTGGAAACGTACCTATGGTAGTGCCGGTTGGATATTCGAAGCACAAAGGCTTGGTATTATAAATAAAAATATAAAACTAACTGCAAAGGAAACTGGATATAATAATATTATGGGAACTCTTGATATCCCTATAATGAAACATATTTCTGTAAAACCTACATTAACCAAATTCGAATTACAAAAGGATTTAAATAGCATTTTTCACGATTTAAAAATCAATGATTTGAAATTAGAAAATGGGAAAATAACATTAAAAGATGCAAACAATCCATCATACATAATGGACTATCCATATACTGAATTTAAATTTTCTGATACAACCTACAGAATGCCTCTCGATTGGGTTAAAAAATTAGATAAATTTAAAACTATTTCTTTTAGTAATATTTTATGGAATAATTCTACCCGGAAATGGAATTACAGCGGGCGTATTTATGAATTATCGCCAAAAATGATTCAAGATATTGAGGACGCAAAGAAAAAAGAATTAGAAAAAGCAGAAAAAGAAAAAAAGGAAAAGGAATTACAAACAAATTCTAATAATAAAAATAATGAAATAAATATCGAAAAAGGAAATAAACAAGCTGATTCAAAATCTATTGTTGGAGGAACAAATGAAAACAAATAAAAATTTTATTTATATATTATTGATGCTTTTATCTGTATCCATAACATTTAATTCTACTATGGTTATGGCAGATGATGACGATGATGAAGGAATAGAGGATACTACAGAAACATTATCTGAAAACGAAAATTCATCAGCTTCTAATATAAAAGATAATGAAAAAGGTTTGGAAAATGCAGGTGATATGTATAAATTAGATAATATAACTGCAGAAAATTTTCAAAAAATTTCTAACATTGAACGTGAAAATACTTTAATAAAATTAAAAATTGAACAAGAAAAATTAAAATTAGAATTTGAACGTCAAGAGGTAGAAAAAAGGAAATTAAAAAGTAATGAAAAGGATGAAGAAAGACAAAGAAAAATAAAAGCAGAAGAACAAGAAAGAAAATTAGCACAGGAAAAAAAGAGAACTGAAGATGAAAATAGAAGACAGGAAGAAGAAAGAAAAGTAAGAGAAGAAAAGGAAAATTTAAACAGAGAATTAATGGAAAAGATTAAAAGTGCAAATATGTCTAATTCAAAAGATGTAAAACAACTAACTGCATTACTTGCTACTATGAGTGGTAAACAATTAAGCGACCTAGGTTCGTTCAGAGTATCTGGAGATAATACTTCCGAAGAAAGACCAGAAGCTTTCGAAGATAAATATAAATTAAGATCCATAATAGGTTCCGGCGGCGAATTAACTGCAAATGTTGAAAATTTAAAGAGAAACACAACTTTCAAAGTAAAAAAAGATTCTTTAATTGATGAATGGTTAGTTATAGATATAAGAGGAAGCAGTATTGTATTAAAAAGTGGAACAAAGACAAAGGTTTTAAGCATCAATTAAGTAATAGCAAAAGGTTATTATGATAGAAGATAAAAAAATAAACGAACAAAAGCAAACAAGAACTGTACCTAATCCATTTGAAAACAAAAGTGCAAAAGAAATTGCAGCAATACTGTTTACAAATGGCAACAAACTAGAAAGTGCACCAGATGGAAAATATCCAATTGGTCAAGATACCAGAAATCTGCTTGCCTTATTTTCAGATGGTACTTTTTTAGTATCAAACACACATAAATTTGATGGACGAGTACTAAGTTTTCAATCTCTCGTTCATAAAAAAAATGGCAGTATAAAAAAGCCTCAATATGTTTCCATGGCTGTATTATCTAATTTATACAGTGAATCGTCAAAATCAAATAAAGATTCTCAACCAGAGGGAGGCAAAAAAGACGATTTCGAAGTAGATAATCAAATACAAAAAGATTTTGTCGATATAATATATAAGGCTGCTGATCAACACGTTTCTGATATTCATGTCGTTGTTTCTGACCATACCAGTGTTATGTTCAGAATTTCTGGTAGTATGCAAACTGTTTTGGAATATGACAATAAATGGGGTGAATCTTTTGTTCGTTCTGTATTCGCATCTGCAGATATATCAGATTCTAACTACGCACAAAATGAATTCCAGGCAGGACAAAAACTAGGTTCCACACCTCTTCGTGGAGAAACAGATTTATATCTTCCAGAAAACGTTTTATCCATCAGACTCCAATTTAATCCTATTGCATTCGGAACCAGATATTTGGTTATGCGAATTTTGTACGCAAATTCATCATCCGAAGCAGTTGATAATATAAAAGATTTAGGATTTTCTGATTACGAAGATGATAAACTGTTTAAGATGAGGGCTGCTCCAACTGGTCTTTGTATAGTATCTGGACCGACAGGTTCTGGTAAATCAACAACTCTGCAACGAGTTATGCTAAAATTGTTAAAGGAAAAAAATTACGAACTAAACCTTATAACTGTTGAAGACCCACCTGAATACCCAATACAAGGGGCCAGACAAATGCCTGTTACCAATGCCAATACAGAAAAGGAAAAAGAAGAGGCATTTAACCTAGCACTTGCAGCATCACTTCGTTCCGATCCTGATATAATAATGGTGGGAGAAATCAGAACCCTTTCATCTGCTGAATTAACATTTAAAGCTTCATTATCGGGACATAACGTATGGTCAACATTACATGCCAATTCTGCCCCTGCAATAGTAAGCAGACTTACCGATATGGGAATAGATTCATTTAAATTAAAAGATCCAGAATTGATAAGGGGATTACTTGCTCAAAGGTTATTTAAAAAATTATGCCCTCAATGTCGTGAGGCAATATCAAAACACCCAGAACATCCATCTTATGAAAGATTAAATAATTCTCTTGGAAAATATGGGATAGAACAATGTTATATAAAGGGTAAAGGTTGCGCTGCTTGTGGAGGTAAAGGAATCACCGGCCGTATAGTAGCAGCAGAAATAATATTACCTAATTCTACATTTTTGGAAAAATTAGTTGACGGTACAAAAAAGGAAGCTGTTTACTATTGGGTAAACAATTTAAGTGGCAGAACATTAAAAGAAGATGCCATGGGAAAAATGTTAAAAGGAATAATAGCAGTTGACGAAGTAGAAAGATGGTGTGGCATGCTAGATGCAGACGCCGTTTACTAAAATATAAAAACAGAATTGTAATTTTATAAAAATTTTTAATAGGTGTTTTTAATGGAAAAAACTATCCCAACAAATGAAAATATCCTAAAACTAACCAAATTTATGGTTGGTATAAAAAACGAAGAAAGGCTTAAGGTATATTACAAACTTGCTGCATTACTTCGTAATAAATTCACTCTTATGGACGCATTAGACAGAATTTGGATGATAGAGTCCAAGGATGGTACAAAACCAAACGAACCTATGGCTGTTGCAATAGCTTGGTGGCTTCGTGAATTAGAAAAGGGACTTCCTTTTTCATCTGCCATTGATGGCTGGGCTCCAATGAGGGAAAAACTTATGTTATCTGTTGGTGATGTTAGTAAGCTTGAAAATGCATTACTTAATGTTATAAAAGTATCTGAAGGTTCCAACAGAATTATACAACCATTAATGGGCGCAATCACATACCCTCTTATGATGATCGCATTAAGTCTTGTTATAATCGTCGGTGTTGGTGTTTACATGGTGCCACCTCTTTTGGAATTTGCAAAAAATGCACAATGGACCGGAACTGCCAAAAGTCTTGTTTGGTTATCAGGATTTGTAAAGGTGTATTGGTGGACCTTTCCAATAGTATTGGGAGGAATAATTGCTGGAATTTATATATCTTTTTCAATATTTATTGGACCACTTCGTGTAAAATTTGATAAATTTCCACCTTGGTCTTTATACAGGATGTTTAGTGGTGTTTCATGGCTTATGTCCCTTGCAGCTCTTGTTGAATCAGGAACCCCTATATCAAAGGCAATGCAATCATTAAGGGGACAATCAAATCCTTATTTAAAAGAAAGAATTGATGCGGCACTATCATTTATGAAAAATGGTGATAATCTTGGAACTGCCCTTAAAAGAAGTAAAATGAATTTTCCAGAAACAGAATTAATTGGCGATTTGGAAATTTATTCAGAACTTGATAATTTCGAAGCCGCCCTAAACAACGTTGCCACAACTTATCTTGAAAACAGTATAAGTAATATTAAAAAAGAGGCAAGTTTACTAAATTCTTTTGCTCTTTTAATTGTATCTGGTGTTATTGCATGGGTTTTACTTGGTGTATTCGATATGCAAAACCAAGTTCAAAATAATATGGGATAAAAAGGACTTGAAAAACCACTAATAAATTGCATAATCATAACAAATTAAAGAATTACTAGCTATGAACAAAAGCGATATTGTAAAACTTATTCACGTAGAAAGGGATGAACTAACCCTAAAGGATACAGAAAAGGTAGTAAACGTTATACTAGATAAAATAACTACATCTATTTCCAATGGTTCAAGAATAGAAATACGTGGATTCGGTGTATTTGCACCAAAAATACTAAAATCAAAAATTGCATATATACCAAAGGGTGATAAACATATAACTCTTCCAGAAAGAACTTCTGTAAAATTCAAAGCTAGTAAACTTTTACTAGAAAAAATCAATAAAACAAATATTTAATAAGGCAAAATATAAAAATGAAAACTTTAAAATATATAATAAATTGGATTTTCTTTTTATGTATTTTTATACCTATTTTCATTTTTTCAAATGATAATAAAAATTTAATGATACTAAATTTATTCCCTTTCAAGGTTGGAATTGAAATGCCTGTATATTTATACAGCTTTATTCTTGCATTTATATTTTTTTCTTTGGGGGTAATAGTAAACACTATTTATATAAAAACAGAAAATTTTAAAAATAAACGAAAGAATATAAAATGAATTGGATAAAAAACGTTCTAAGACCAAAAATAAAAACTTTATTATCAAAGATAAAGGAAGTTCCAGAAAATTTATGGATACCTTGTCCTAAATGTGGAACTTTTTTATATAAAAAAGATATAAAAACTCACTTAAATGTATGTCCAAAATGCAATCATCATTTATCTATTCCAACCAACGATAGATTTAATAGTATCTTCGACAACGGAAAATTTACAATTATAAATCTACCAAAGGTAAAGGACGATCCGATAAATTTCAAAGATTTGCAAAAATACTCTGACAGACTTAATAAATACAGAAATGCAACTAATGCAAATGACGCAGTTGAGGTTGCAAGCGGTAAAATAGGTGGAATTGAAAGCACAGTTTGTGTTTTCAATTTTGATTTTATGGGTGGCAGTATGGGAACCTTCGTTGGTGAAGCAATTATTCATGCAAGCGAAAATGCAATCAAAAAGCACACTCCATTAATTATGATACCATCATCTGGTGGTGCCAGAATGCAAGAAAGTATGCTATCTTTAATGCAAATGGCACGAACCACTATGGCAATAAACAAGGTTAAAGAAGCATCACTTCCATATATAGTAATATTTGCAAACCCAACTATGGGTGGAGTAAGCGCTTCATTCGCAATGCTAGGTGATATACACATTGCAGAACAAGGGGCAATTATAGGATTCGCAGGAAAAAGAGTTATCGAACAAACAATAAAACAAAAATTACCAAACAATTTCCAAACAGCAGAATATTTAAAAGAAAAAGGCATAGTTGATATCGTAGTACACAGACATAAATTAAAAGAAACATTAGAAACAATACTAAAAATATTAACTAATAAATAAATTAGGACAAAAAAATGATTTATTTAGATTTTGAAAAAGAAATAAAAGAAATAGATTCTAAAATAGCAGAAACAAGCGAAAAAGATACATCTGATAATAAAATTAAAACAGAACGAAATGAAAAAAAACTAGAAAAGCTCTACAGCAAAAAAACTGAAGCTTTAACAAAAATATATAAAAATTTATCTGCTTGGGACAAGGTGCAAGTTGCAAGACATCCAGACAGACCACATACAATAGATTACATTAATGGAATGATTGATAATTTTATAGAATTATCCGGTGACAGATCTTTTGCAAACGATAATGCTATAATAGGGGGAATTGGTTACATAAATGATATTCCCATAATGGTAATAGGTGAAGAAAAAGGCAACACTACAGAAACAAGATTATTACACAATTTCGGTATGCCAAAACCAGAAGGCTACAGAAAAGCAGTAAGGTTATTGAATTTAGCAAGTAAATTTAATTTACCTGTAATAACATTTGTTGATACTGCCGGAGCCTTTCCTGGTATAGATGCAGAAGAACGCGGTCAATCCGAAGCCATAGCTTCATCAATAAAAGCTTGCTTTGATTTAAATACTCCAAGCATTGCAATAGTAATAGGCGAAGGCGGCAGTGGTGGAGCAATAGCAATAGCTGTTGCAAATACCATTATGATGTTGGAAAATTCTGTATATTCTGTTATCTCTCCCGAGGGATGCGCATCCATTCTATGGCGTAGCCAAGATTATAAAAAAGAAGCAACAAAAGCCCTAAAAATGACAGCGAATAACCTGCTAGAATTAAAAATAATCGATAAAATAATAGGCGAAGGTATAGGCGGAGCCCACAGAAATAAAGAAACTGTAATACAAAATGTAAAATCTGCAATAATAAAAGAATTAAATAGTCTTCAAAAACACGATTCTAAAGCAAAGGAAAAAAGATACGAAAAATTCCTTAAAATGACTAGATTATAAAGAAAATATTATGACAAAAATATTTATTGTAAGACATGGCGAAACAAACCTAAACAAGGCTGGAATAATTCAATGCCAAACAGATACTCATGCAATAAATATAAATGGAATAAACCAAGCAAAAGAGCTAGCAAATAAATTAAAGGATAAAAATATAGAATTTATATTTTCATCTCCATATAAACGTGCAATTGCCACAGCAGCCATAATTGCCAGCAATATAAATACAGATATTGAAATAGAAAATGATTTAAGAGAAGTTTATGGTGGAGAAACTCTTGTTGGAACAAATATCAAAGATTTTCAAAATATAAAATTTGAAAAACCACTAATATTTCAAGATTTTGTAAATAAAAAAGAAAGTATAGAAATATCAAACGGCTTAGATTTAAGAAATTATATAAATTCTCTTGATATAAAATACGCAAATATTTCCTATCCTGATGGCGAAACAAAATTACAGGTAAAAACTAGATTTTTAAATGCATTAAATAAAATAACAACAAATAATCCAAATTTAAAAACTATCTTACTAGTATCTCATTCCCTTACAATACAATCTTTTATAATGGGACTTACTGACATAAAAAACTTTAAAAGAATGAATCATTCTGATATACTAGAATTTGGTTATAAAAATAATGAATTAACATTTATAAATTATATAAAAGGATAAACTAGAAACAACATATTTAATAAACAAAGAAAATTCAAATATACAAAACAAGAATTAAACATAGATAATAACTCGAATAATTTTCCCAAAACATTAAAAAGCAATGTTAAATATGAAGAACTTAGCAATAAAGCAAAACATATTATAAAATTTGTAACAGGAAATATAAATAAAACAATAGATAATTAACAGAATAAAAAATTTTACAAAAGACACCCCTCTTACATTTTAAATATAAGAGGGAATTTTAATAAAAATACCAACAAAAAAGAAAATTTTAAAAACTAACCTTCTTTTTTCCTACCAAGCATTTTATGCCTTACACCAGCATCTAATTCTTTTTTTCTCATACGAAGATTCTTTGGTGTAATTTCCAAAAGTTCATCATCCGCAATATAAGAAAGCATTTCTTCTAGCATCATTATTCTTGGTGGAGCAAGAACCGTTGCTTCATCATGACCTGATGCACGAAGATTGGTAAGCGCCTTTCCTTTAACAGGATTAACTTCCAAATCATTATCCTTTGCATGCTCCCCTATAATCATTCCGGAATAAACCTCAACACCTGCACCTATAAATAACTGACCTCTAGGCTCCAATGCAAATAATGAATACGCCGTAGTAGTTCCATTTTCCATAGAAACTAAAACACCATTTCTATACCTTTCAATCGGCCCAGCATAAGGTTCATACGAACTAAAAATTCTATTTAAAACACCTGTTCCTCTAGTATCAGTTCTAAATTCTGATAAATATCCTATCATACCACGTGATGGAACTTTAAATACAACACGAACTTTTCCAGCACCTGTTGCACTCATCTCTGTCATAGTTCCTTTTCGTTTTGATAATTTTTCAACCACAACCCCAGAATATTCTTCATCAACATCAACTATAACATCTTCAAATGGTTCTAACTTTACACCATTTTCTTCCTTAAAGACTACACGAGGCCTAGAAACAGAAAATTCAAAACCCTCTCGCCTCATCTGTTCTATCAAAATACCAAGTTGTAATTCACCACGACCTGAAACTTCAAACGACTCGTTTGTTTCAGACCTTTCTATTTTAAGAGCTATATTAGACTCTGCCTCTTTCTGAAGTCTCGCCCAAATAACCCTACTCTGAAGCTTCGCTCTATCACCATCTTTTCCAGCAAACGGCGACGTATTAACAGAAAAAGTCATAGTCAAAGTTGGAGGATCTATTGGTTGAGCCTCTATTGGTTCTGTTACTGATAAATCACAAAGTGTATCACCAACAGTTGCATCTGAAAATCCAGCAACTGAAACTATATCTCCAGCCTCTGCCTCTTCAAGGGGAGTTTGTGCAATACCTCTAAATGCCAAAATTTTTGTAATTTTAGTTTGTTCTATCTGCTTTCCATCTATCGAAATCGCCTTAACCGGCATATTCATTTTCAACTTACCTGAAACAATTCTTCCTGTTAAAATTCTACCTAAAAAATTATCTCCAGATAGAGTTGTTGCAATCATTTTAAACGGAGCATCTCTATCAACAACAGGCGCAGGTACATGACGCAAAATTAAATCTAACAAAGGTTTTAAATTTTTATCAGAATTATTAACATCATCCAAACTATTTACCGCCCAACCTTCCCTACCAACTGCATATAATGTAGGAAAATCCAATTGCTCATCTGTTGCACCCATCTTATCAAATAAGTCAAAAATTTCATTTAAGACTTCATCTGGTCTTGCATCAGTTCTATCTATTTTATTTATTACAACTATGGGTCTAAGGCCTAATTTTAATGCTTTACCCAAAACAAACTTTGTTTGAGGAAGTGGACCTTCAGAACTATCAACCAACAAAACAACACCATCAACCATATTAAGTATACGTTCTACCTCACCACCAAAATCGGCATGCCCCGGTGTATCAACAATATTTATCCTGCAATTATTATACTCCAATGACGTACACTTCGCCAGTATAGTAATACCTCTTTCCCTTTCTATATCACCACTATCCATAACTCTATCTGCAACTTTTTCATTTTCACGAAAAGTTCCACTTTGACGAAGCATTGCATCAACAAGTGTTGTTTTACCATGATCAACATGAGCAATAATCGCTATATTTCTTATTTCCATAACCAAACTACCTCTATAATAAATTAGAAATCAAAAAATTATTTATCGAAATAAAATACTACAAAACAAAAGTTTTTCAACAGATAATTAAAAAATCAATATCGAAATTTTCCATAATCAGGGTTATTTTTTAACAATGTTTCCATTTTCTTACCAATAATAAATCTTTTCAATTTATCAAATAAATTTTCACTTTTTAATAAAAAATCTTTATTACTATTAAACATAGAAAACAACGACTCCATTTCATAATTAGAAATCTCATTTGTAAAACTATAATCAAGAAAATGAAACATATTAGAACCATTTATTTTCATAATAACCTCTACCAATTAATTATAGACAAAAATAAAATATTTGATTAAATAAGTCAATAATTATTTATTTTTCAAAGATACCTTCAAATTCTTATCTACTAAAAATGAAAATGGAACAAAACTAAATTTATCCTTATTCAACGAAAGCCAATTATTCAACATTTTAATATTACTATCGGTTGGATAAACAATTACACTTACATATCCATTACGAACAGAAATATTGAAAAGCGAACTTAAACCAGCAATCATATCTTGCTGCTTAATATCATCAGAGAAAATAACATCTGCAACAACATTTAAAACAGAATTTTTATTTAAATCTTTATCAAAGTTCGAAGCCTCAATATTGTTAACATTAAAAATAAACCTATTATTTAAATTAATCCCCATATAACCACTAACACCATTCAACAATTTTTTCAAACCATCAGTATCCATTTTCATATCATCTTTTTTAAACGGAACATTCAATAACACTTCATGGCCCAAGGATTTTGCATAATTTATTTGAGATTGTAAATTATCAGAATAACTAGAATAAGAAACAGTAAAAATTCCATCTACAGATAAAATTTTCGAACTTTTCAAAAAATCAATACCTAAATTATCTATTACTATTGCCAACTTGGGCTTTAATTTATCTTCATCCTTCTCAACAAACTTTAATTTGTTTTCAAAATAAGTATTTTGCTCTAAAAAATAATCAAAATCAAAAATAACAGAATTATCTTTATCACTCTCCTTTAAATTATTTTTGGGAACTTTACTAGAAATTTTATTTAAAGATAATTGCTTTTTCGAATCTGCATTTATATTTTTTAAATAAAATTTTAATAAAAATCCCAACATTAATGAAAAAATAAATACAGATAAAAAAGCCAATTTAACAAAAACAAGCTTTACACCAAACATATCCAAAACAGAAAATTTAACAGAATGCTTTTTCAAATCTAACTCTCAACTTCCTATAAAAGTGGCGGGAGTGAAGGGACTCGAACCCTCGACCTCTTACGTGACAGGCAAGCGCTCTAAACCAGCTGAGCTACACCCCCACAAATTCTAGGAAATCCTAAAAAGCAAAAGCATTTAACAATATAAATATTTAAAAATCAAGCAATTTTTAAATTTTAATACAAACACCTAAAGCCATACTCTTTAAGAGAAGTTCCCCTAGTCATAACTTTATATGGATCACCAACAGTTTCTCTTTCCAATTCAACTGATGGTTTTTCATATAGCAAGATTCTCTGTTTTACCTGCCTACCACACATTCTTTTCATAACATTATCCGCAACAACATTCAAAATATTTGATATTGAATCGTCTGGATCAGACGCCATATCAACAGATTGAACAAACTTCAACCTCATCTCTTTAACATCTCTATTACTACGTCTTACCTCTATTCTAATATTATTACCTCTATAATTTTCCCAAAACGTGTTAACATTACCGTCTTTCCACTTATCAATTGATGAAACGAATTCATCTTGATGAATAACTCTTTCACTTTGATAAGTATCATAATCAACAACAGCTCTACGAGGAAAAGCCCTTTCATCAGTATTTTTATACTTATTATTAACGAACTTGGTACTTTCTTCAGAACCGCCATCATAAACAGGACTGGACTTCGCATACCCATCAACCTTTAAATTCGTTCTATTAGTACTTTTAGCAGAATATTTTGCCTGAACTTCTTCATCTTCATCAGCCCATAAATCAAACAATCCAGCATTAGAAATAGATGAAAAACAAAAAATTCCAAAGATTAATGTAAATATTTTTTTCATAACCCTCTCCTAAATCAAACATATAATAACATATTTCAAACAAATAAAAAATAAAAATTATCACAAAAAATATATAATTCTTGACAAATAACAATATAAATTATACAAAATAGACAAATTTAATAAAAAAAGGATAAAAAATGAATTTTATAGACCCAGACAAAGATGTTCTTAAAAATACCATTATAAAGCTCAGAGATTCTAACAGAATTTATTCTATAGCAGAACACATACCTTTAACATTAAGAAAAGATCATTTCCCAATGCCTTTAAATAATCCAGAAAAAACTAGCAAATACTTTTTTACTAAATTACAGGATGGAAGTATCAAAAATATAAATGAACAAGATTCAAGAGGCTGGGGATATCTACATTATGCAGCTGCAAGAAATAATACTGAAATAATACAAAAATTAATAGATATAGGCGCTAAAATAGACTTACTTAATGAAGATTTAGAAACACCTATATCTCTAGCAATACATCTGGAAAATATAGAAGCAACTAAACTACTATTAAAATACAAAGCTGATCTAAACTGTTATGATAAAACTGGAATTCATATATTAAGAAGAGCAGAAATTACAAAAAACAAAGAATTATGTGAATTATTAAATTTAGAAAATAGAAAAAAAATAATAAATATATATAAAGAAATAAATATAAGAGCATACATAAGACAAAGAACTAGATAATAAAACAAACCTCGCTTTTGCGAGGTTATTTTTTTATTAAAAATACAAGAACAATTACACTGCATTTGCTATTTTCCAAAATTCCTCTACATCAAGTGATGCACCACCTACAAGAACACCATCAACAGCATCTATAGAAAATATTTCCTTTGCATTAGAAGATTTAACACTACCGCCATACAAAACATTAATATCATCACTTACAAATTTTTCTTTCGCAGCATTTTTTATAATATTCATAGCTGAAATTATATCCATAACAGATGCAGATTTTCCCGTTCCTATCGCCCAAACTGGTTCATATGCAATAATAACATTATCTTTTGTTGCAACATCTGGCAATGAATTAAAAAATTGCTCTCTTAACACTTCTTCTGTTTTACCAGCTTCTCTTTCTTGTAAAGTTTCACCAATACATACAATAGGTGTAATTTTCTGACTTAAAGCAGATTCAACTTTTTTTGCAACTATTTCATTTGTTTCATAAAAATATGCACGTCTTTCCGAATGACCAAGCAAAACAAACTGAACTTTTGCTTCTTTAAGCATAACAGGAGAAATTTCTCCAGTATACGCACCACTTAAAAATTGACTACAATTTTGGGCCCCGAATTTTATATTATAACCTTCTGCCATTTGAATAAAATCAAAAAGCCATAAAAAATTAGGACAAACTATCATTTCACAATTTAATTTATCATCTAAATTATGAAATTTATCCATCAAATCATTAATCAACCTCCACGAAGGATTAAACATTCCATCATTTGAATTTTTGCTTACACCACCATTCATTTTCCAATTACCAGCAACAATTTTTCTATTCGTAAAAGCCATTTTTATCTCCTTTATAAATTATGTTAAAATAAAAAAATATTTTCCTTGTTTTAACACTTTTTTTTTGCTATTTCTATATAAAATTTTAATTTCAAAGAAAAGGATTATAAACATGTTATCCGAAATGAAAAAATCATCCGAAAAATTTATCGCAAAATTAATTATGTGGCTTATCAGTGCCAGTTTTGTTTTCTTTGGTTTTTCAAAAGAATTTTTAACAGGTGGGAACGATACTGCAATAAAAATCGCAGGAAATAAAATAAGTCTACAAGAGTTCAATAATGAACTAGATCGTCAAATTTCCTATATGGAAAGACAGACCAAAGGGCAAAGTTTAAAATCCTATAAATATGCCTTCAAAGATCAAATAATAAATAATCTAGTCTATAGAATATTGCTAGATACCGATACAAATAACAAAGGCATTCCCGTATCGCATGAAAAAATTTACGAGATAATAAAATCTACCAAGGAATTCAAAGATGAAAAAGGAAACTTTTCTGAAGATAAATTTAAATATGTCCTATCTGCAAACAACACAAATGAAACCAAATTTATAAATGAAATATCAAATCAAGTTTCAAGAGATATTTTGGTAAACGCTATTACCAGTTATACAAATAACCTTTCTTTATCAGAATTAAATTATAAATTTAATAATGAAAAAAGAATATTTGATTATATATCTATTGATCTATCGAAAGAACAATTGACAAAAACCGCAACTGACAAAGAATTAGAAGAGTTATATAAAATAAATTCAGAAAAATTTAAAAATCCAGAATACAGAAAAATATCATACATCTTAATTACACCAGAAATCGTAAAACAGTATAAAAATTTAAAAGACTCAAATGATCCAAAAATTTATAAATATATGAGTGAAATGGCAGAAAATATTTCTGACGAAATACACAGCGGTACAAATATAACAGAAATACAAAAAAATTTTAAAATATCAAAAACAACACTTCCATTTATTGATATAAATGGCAAAACAGAAGCAGGTACAAAATTACAAAATAAAATAATTACTGGCAAATACAGAGACATCGCATTTTTTGCAATAGATGAAAATGGTGTCAGCGATTTACTAGATAATGGTGACAATATTATGCTATTAATGGTTGATAAGGTTATTCCCGCAAAACCAAAAGAATTAAAAACTGTAAAATCTGAACTAATTTCTATATGGAAACATAACGAACAAATAAAACAAGCAAATGAAAAAACAAAAAAAATACTTGAAAAGCTTGAATCTGGAAAAAATTTAAAACAGGCTTTATCTGAACTCTCATACAAATACAAAATTACAGAAAAAAAAGAAACAGGAAGATTTAACGATAATTTCAGCACTGATTTTCTAACAAAATTGTTTGTTAAAAATAAAAATGAACCTATTTTATCTAAAAATGATAAAATCTACACAATAGGAATTGTAAATAAAATAATTATACCAGAAATAACTAATAAAACAGAATTTGAACAATTTAAAAATAGAAACAAAGATAAATACAACAATATATTGCTTGACGATTATATATATTTCTTAAAATCAAAACATGGGGTTAAAATTTACCAAAAAGCAATAGATAAATTATTCAAACCTGCTCAATAAAATAGGCCACTATAAAAAATAAATTTTAAGAACAATTGAAAATAATTTATCTTAATTCTATCCAAAGAGGGGTATGGTCGGATGGTTTTTCTTTACCTCTTGGACTTAAATCTATTCCAGCACCGGTAACCAATTCTTTTGCCTTATTATTAATCAAAAAATAATCTATTAAAATACCATATCCTTTATTAAAACAATTACCTCTATAACCAAAATATGTATATGCCTTATCATTTTCAGGATAAAATAATCTATACGTATCTGTTAATCCAAGGTTAAACAAGGACAACATCGCTCTTCTTGATTCTGGTTGAGCTATTGCATCATCAACAAAAGCTTTTGGATTATAAATTTCTCTATCTGTTAATGCTACATTAAAATCCCCACCTAAAATCAAAGCTTCATCATTTTTTATAATAGACTGTATATACGCTTCAAACTTAACCATCCAATCAAGCTTATAATTAAATTTTGGTGATGGGACAGGATTCCCATTCGGAGCATAAACACTCGCGACCCTAATCCTACCATCAATCAATGCTTCTATATACCTTGCACTATCATCTTCTTGAAAAGTAGGAAGTCCACAAACAACATCTTCAATAGAATATTTTGATAAAATTGCAACACCATTATAGGATTTTTGCCCAAACGCCTTAACATTATAACCGACATCTTCAAATACAGAATATGGAAATAATTCAGTTTGGCACTTTATCTCCTGCATTAAAATGACATCCGGAGAAAACTCCTCTATCCAATTAAGAATATTTTCTATATGCGCCCTAACAGAATTAACATTAAATGTTGCAATTTTCATAAATTCAAAAGCCTACTCTATACAACAATTAACTGCTTTCTTTACAACATCTTTTAATTTAGATATTGCACCAGATGATTTTTCCTTTATTTCTACATCAGAAATATTTTTCTTTGATTCTTCTAAATTTTTTTCAAAATTAGAAACATGCTCTTTTACTTCATCAATATTAACACCAGTATTTTTTATCCAATCCAAATCATCCGGATTAATAAGTTTCATATTTAATCCCCAGAATAGACAATAAAGCTCATATGCCTTATCAAATAAAGAATACGCATCATCAATATTCCCCATAGATTGTTGCTTTGTTCCTACCTCTAACAACCTATACGAAGCACCAAGTAAATGTTTAGATATACACCAAACCTCACCTTCATATTCCTTTATCATTTTTTGCATCAAACATTTTCTCATATCCCTTACTTCTGCAATCAAATCATAGAAATAAGTTTGTCCAGTCTTTGCTCCAGAAAATACCAAATGTTCCTCAATAGAAATTAAATTCATAATCGCAATAGACAAATCCTGATCCGAAGATAAATCTTTTGGATTCGCTTTTTTCATATTATCAATTTTCTCAACAAAAGACTTAATATCTTTCATTTTATCACAAGGTTTTTCTTTTTTTTCCATAATAATCCTCCACTATAATCATTAAAAATATTTAAACAAAAACGAAACTATAAATAAAAACAATACAGCCATAACAACTTTTTCAAATGGAAAATGAGCATGACCATTATTTTTAGCTTTTAAATACTGATAAAAATACTGAGATACATCAAAAGTAACCGCTCCAGCAAACATACTAACCAAAAATCCATCTATACCTAAAATTATACTTGCTCCATATGGAACAAATTTATACATCAATGGAACTATTGAAAGTGTCATAATAGCGCAAAACAACTTATAAAATTTAAATTTATAATTTTTAAATTCCATAAATTTTACCATAAAATAATACGTCATCAGAATAAGGCCACCTATCCAAACTCCAGCGACATTATCTGAAACACCTAATTTTCTCGAAACACCTAAAAAAGCACCCATAGCAACCGTACAAACAGCGCAGGCAGGATTCGCAAAAACTTTTCCTGGAATCAAAACAAATAAAAAAGACAAAAATTTTAAAACATTACTCATAAACGCCTCCACTATGAAAATTAATAACCTTCATCAAATAATTCTTTAACAGCGTCTTGATCTGTATAAGGAATATTTTCTTCACCAAGAGTATAATAATCCTCATGACCCTTACCGGCAATCAATATTACATCACCATCAGATGAAAGTTCAATTGCTTTCTTTATTGCATCTTTACGTCCGGTTTCAATCTCTATTGCCTCAGGACAATATTGCATAATATCACGCCTAATTTTACCTGGATCCTCCGTTCTTGGGGAATCATCTGTAACAATAGAAATATCCGCATATTTATGAGATATAGTTCCAAGTTCATAACGTCTGGTCCTCCATTCACATGTATCACCACACGTTCCAAATACATTTATAATTTTTTTACTATTACCTATAATACTCCGCATATTTTTAATAGTACTTTCTAACGCTTCTCCTTTATATGCAAAATCTACATAAATATATGCTCCACTCTTTGATTTCCCCATATATTCCAACCTACCAGATGCATTAACAAGTTTAGACAACAAAGGCATAAGTTTTTCACAATCCGGTGTAGTTGCAAAAACCAAACCAAGAGCACACAACATATTATTCAACTGAAACGATGGTAAAATTTTAAGTTCCAAATGATACCTTTTACCAAAAACTTCAATATCAGCTATCTGTTTATCAAGCTTTACATCTTGCGATAATATTTTAAATTCTTTCCCTTTAACTCCATACGAATAAACCCTTATACCACGTTTATCACAAACATCTTTTAAATAATCATATTCTGGAATATCCGCATTTAAAACAGCAATCCCATCTTTATCTAAATTTTCACGAAACAATTTTGCTTTTGAATATAAATAAGCATCATGACTTCCATAAAAATCCAAATGATCTGTACCAAGATTCGTAAAACCAGCGGCTTTCAGTTTTATATTTTCTAATCTATACTGATCCAAACCATGCGATGACAATTCAACAACTGCATTATTAACTCCCTTATCATGAAAATATCTCAAAAACTTATAAATTTCTCCATTCACAGGGGTCGTATAATGCGCATCTGTTGATTTTAAAACTTTCTTTTCACTATAAACATTTTCTGCAATTATTCCAACCGTTCCAACACTTACAGTTGGAAGCTTTAATAAACCCCACATCTGTCTTACAAAATCTGTAACAGATGATTTACCACTGGTCCCAGTAACAGAACAAACTACATCAGGTTGACTTCGTCCATAAAAATTATAAACTAAATTTGAAAATGCAAGCCTAGTGTTATCAGTCCTAAATACAGCAATATCTTTACTTTTAATCAAATTATCTTCTTCATCACTAAATAAGTACGAATTATCCACAACTAACGCAACTGCTCCATTTTCTATCGCTAATTTAGAATATTTCGCACCATTTTGATTAAAACCACTAATACCAACAAAAACAGTATTTGGCTTTATAATTCTAGAATCAGAAGAAATAAAATTAATCTCTCTATCTTTTATTCCTGCAACACCAAAACCGCTATCTTTAAAAATTTTATGCAAAGTATTTGAATAAGGTTTCATTTTTTTCAAGATTAATTCTTTAACCTTACTTTCATTTTTACTACAAACAATAATTGTATCCCATTCTCTTGATGTATCTACAACTTCTTCAATTACATTATATAAATCAGATTTCAGAAATACTTTACTAGAACTAAGTTCTAAATTTAAAATATTACTACCAGAAAAAAATATTGTATTTGCATTATTTACAGCTACATTTGAAATTTCTACTACATCATCTTCTTCAATTCCATCAATATCCATTATAAAAACTAAATTATACTTAACAAACGGCCTAACACCTTTTAAAGCTGTTTCTAATTTAAACTTATCTAAAAATGAACAAGTATAAATTTTTGCATTATTATCAGTTGTAGAAATATAATTCAAATTTTCTGGAAACATAAGACATCCTATAAAACAATTAATAATTTGCAAGAATACAAAAAAAATACACCTATTTCAAGAAATAAAACTTTACCTTGTATATAAAATAATAAAAAATAATATAAATAAAAAAGACAGGTATCAAAATGAAAAATATAAATTTATACAATATAATCAGAGTATTTAATAAAACAGCTTTTGAAAATAATTTAAAAATTGCCTTAAACAAATTTCACGACAAACTAGGAATAGTTGTCAAATCAAACGCATACGGAATTGGAATAGAAAATATTTTACCCATCTGCACAAAAAACAAAATTTTAAACTATTTTTGCCAAGATATTATTGAGGCACTAGAGATAAAACAAATCTTAAAAGATAACAAGTATAACATATTTACTTTTTCAGGAGTAATGGATGGACAAGAAAAATACTATACTGACAACAACATTATACCTATATGTATAAATTTAAACCAAATTATTTCATTTAATAATTATTTAAAAATCAAAAATTTAAAAACAAAAATTGGAATACATTTTGATACTGGAATGAACAGAACTGGACTATCATTTACTGAAACAGAAATTTTAAGTAAAAATTGGAACGAATACACCAGTAATTTAGATGTGATTTTATACATCAGCCACCTACACACCTCATATACCAAAAACAAATCAAACGAAAAACAACTAACCAAATTAAATAAAATATTATCAATATTACCAAAAAGGCAAACCAGTCTATCTGCAACAGGTGGCAGTTTTGTTTTAGATAATAATTACCATTTTGATTTATTACGTATAGGATATGGACTTTACGGTTTTGCAAAAGATATGGAAATACCTCAAACAGTATATGCTAAAATATTACAAACACGAACAGTTCAAAAAGGTGAAACAATAGGATATTTTGGATCATTCAAAGCAAAAAACAATATGAAAATTGCAGTTATAAATATAGGATATAATGATGGATATATTCGTGGATTAAGCCATACTAATAAAATACAAGATAAAATCAGAAAATTATTTAAAAGTGGAGCAAACTTTACAACATCATATATGACCATTGCTGACAAATATAAATGCAAAGTTATTGGGATTATATCAATGAATAACACAATTATAGATGTTTCAAATATTCCAGATGAAATATTAAATAAAACAAATTATGTAGAAGTAATAGGCAAAAATACAAAAATAACTGACTTCAGAAATGCAAATGGATTTATCCCAATAGAGCTTCTAACATCGCTAATGAAACCCAATCCAAATGCAATAGATATAAACGAAACAGAATTCAAAAAACTTAAAATAATATAGCCTATTTTTTATCAGATCCTTTAGATTTAGTTTTCTGGTTAACATTAGAATTCTGTTTACCATCTTTAACAGAAGATTTTTTATCAACATTCTTTTTTTTCTTTGAAATTTCTGCAGAATTCTTTTTTAACATCAATTCTTTTTCAATTTCCTCTTTTGGCCTATTTCTTTCTTCATAAACAGAAATTGCCTTAACCAAATCAATCGCCCTATTCAATTGATAATCCTTACTTTCAAATTCTTCTTCTAATTTCATTCTTTCAGCTTTAAAATCTTTTTTAACATTAGATGTTGTATCATTTTTAAGGGCATTAACTAAGGTAGATTCTGTAAATAATCTATCTTCTTTTTCCTCTTCAACTTTTGCTCTATTCACAACTATATCTGGCTCTATACCTTCCCCCTGAATAGACCTACCACTTGGCGTATAATATCTAGCTGTCGTAAGTTTAAGTGCCGCATCACCAACAGGTATTAAAGTCTGCACAGAACCTTTACCATAAGATTTTGTACCAAGAATAACTGCACGCCTATGATCTTGAAGTGCACCCGCCACTATCTCCGCTGCAGATGCAGACGCTCCATTTATAATAACAACAAGTGGTTTATCCTTTATAATATCCCCTTCATCTGCAAAAAACACCCTACTTTCATTTTTTACTCTGGACATAACAGAAACTATTTCACCCTGATTTAAAAATGCATTAGAAATTTTAACTGCTTGATCCAACAATCCACCAGTATTATTTCTTAAATCCAAAACAAAACCTTTAACTTTCGGATTTTTCTTCAAAATTGTATCAACAGCAACAACTATATCTTCATGGGAATGATCATTAAATGTCGAAAGCCTTATATAACCAACACTATCATTTGATTTTAATTTAAACTTAACAGGTTTAGTTTTTATAATATCCCTAACTACACTAACATTAAATGGTTCCTTTTTTTCTCTAAATATCTTAAGTTTAACCTTTGTCCCAGATGGCCCTTTCATTTTCTTAACCGCCTCAGTAAGGGTCAAACCATAAACTTGAACATCATCTATATGAGTAATTAAATCACCTGCCTCTATACCTGCTTTTGCAGCTGGACTATCATCAATAGGGGAAATCACTCTAACCACCCCTTTATCCATAGTAACCTCTATGCCAAGACCACCAAACGAACCTGTCGTTTGTTCTGTCATATCTGCAAAATCATCAAAATTTAAAAAACTAGAATGAGGATCCAATTTAGAAAGCATTCCATCTATTGCTCCCTCTATTAATTTTTTATTATCCACCTCATCTACATACCTATCTTTTGTAATTTCAAAGGCTTTACCAAACAGCTGCAACATTTCATAAACATCTGTAGAAACCTCTTTTTTATCCTTACTATCTTTATTCAAAACTGCAAATGAATGCCTAGAACTAGAAATTTCAAAAACCAAAAAAGAAACCACAAATAAACCAAAAGATAAAAATAAAAAAAATCTTGAAAATAAAAACCTCTTAAATACCTTCATAAATAGCTCCTACTAAAATTTATAATTTAAAATAAACAAACGGATTTACAGGAACCGCACCATCCCTAACTTCTATATAAAAGTCACCTTTTCCAGTTTCTCCCACTGGTTCCCCAGCAAGTAAACTCTGCCCCTCATCAACAACAACACTATCCATTCCACCCATAATAATATAATAATTATCACGAGAATGCAATATCAGCAAATTTTTATACCCATAAAAACTACCTGCAAAAACCACATCACTATCACTAGGTGCTATTACTTGTAAACCTTTTATAGATTTCAAATAAATACCTTTAGATTTTACTCCTGTTGTCCTATTCTCACCAAAATATGTAGTAACCTCACCTATAACAGGAAGTGATTTTGTTCCAATATTATTCCTTGGAACAAATTTATTTTCTCTATTTTTTCTTAATTGTTCCGCCTTCCTTAAAAATTCTTCTATGGTTTTCGATTCTGCAACCAATCTATTTATTTCCCTCTTAGTTTCCGCCTGCTTTTTATTTAACTGTTTTTGCTTTTGTTTTTTTGTTTCTATTAATTTTGCTATCTTATTTTTTTCATTTCTAACTCTATTATTTATAGATTTAATAGATTGCTTTGCGGTTAAAATATCATTCTTTAATTTTATCAAATCATTCAAATCATTGGTAAATTCTTCTTTTGAACTATTCAATGTTTCTATCAAAGCTTTCAATAAAACAGAGGTATTAAAAAATTCCGAAGTTTTACTTTTCGCAAAAAATAAATAACCCTTTGGAACTTTTGCAATATTTTCAAACAAAGCAATTATTTCTACAAGTTTACCATTATTTTGTTCTATTTTAATATTCAGATTCTTTTCTTTAAAAAATAACGAACTAAGTTGCTTATCATATAAAGAAAGTTGTCTTTCATATTTTTTAATATCCCTTGCAATAACAACCATTCTATTCTGGGTATTTTTTATATCCTTATTTATTTGCTTCGTTTGCCTTTCTATCAACTCTGTTGCATGTTTTTTTTCTTTTATCTTTTTATTTATCAAAAGCAAATCTGATTTATCATTTTTTGCAAAAACAACCGATACTAATAAAAAATTAATAGTACTAAAATAAACGAAATATTTAAATAATAATCTCAAATTCCTTCCTTTCAAAACCAAAACATGCTAATCTAAAAACAGAAAATATGCAAGAATTGAAAATGAATTTTAATAAATTATACACAGCTGAAATAAAAATATTATTTAACATAATACCAAATTTATTTATCGTTGGTGGAGCAATAAGAAATACTTTACTAAGCTACCCTATTACAGATATTGATCTAACATCACAAGAACTCCCAGATGATATAATAAAAATTTTAAAGAAAAATAATATAAATTATAATGATAAAAATAAAAAATTTGGAAGTATCATAATAAATATAAATAATAAAAATTTTCAAATAACCAGTTTCAGAAAAGATACCTATACAAATTCAAGATATCCAAAAATTGAATTTACACCAAATATAACTACTGATACAAAAAGAAGAGATTTCAGATTAAATGCAATATACCTTGATAAAAACCAAAATTTAATTGATATAACAAATGGAATAACCGATATAAAAAATAAAAATCTGATTTTTATAAAAAGTCCATTAATTAGTATAACCGAAGATCCATTACGAATACTTAGATATTTTAGATTAATTTCAGAATATAATCTAAATAACATAGATTCTGATACTTTAAACATATGTCTTAATAATTTTGATAAAACATTTTCCCTAACAAAACAAAAATTTAAAACTGAATTTGAAAAAATAATAACCGGTAAATACAAAAACATTATTCTTGATAAATTTCAAGAATTTGATATCTTAAACAAATCACAAAAATTTATAAAAAAGTAATATGAATAAAATAAACGAAAATAAAAAAGATATAAAAACAAAATCAGGATTTATTGCTCTACTTGGGGCAACAAACAGCGGTAAATCTACATTATTAAATACAATACTAAACAAAAAAGTATCCATCGTATCACATAAAGTTCAAACAACCCGTGGCCAAATTCGTGGTATCAAAACAGAAAACAATATACAAATGATTTTCATTGATACTCCAGGAATATTTAATACTAAAGAAAAATTTGACAAAGCTATGGTATCATCTGCTTGGTCTGCAATGAATGACAGTGATTGCATTATATATTTAATTGATGCAACAAAGGGTATAACACAAACATTTAATAATATAGTAACTAAATTAGAAACAATAACAACTCCTATTGCTCTTTGCCTAAACAAAGTTGATTTAATAAAAAAAGACCAACTTTTAAAACTTACAAAAGAAATCATTAATAAAACTCCCAATCTATTTAATGAAATATTCATGATTTCCGCTCTTAAAAATGATGGATTAAAAGAATTAATCAAATGGATTCAAGATAAAATGCCTATATCACCATTTTTTTATGATGAAAAACAAACAATAGATTCTGATTTAAACACACAGCTTGCTGAAATAACACGTGAAAAAATTTATGAACTTTTACACCAAGAACTGCCATACAGTATCGCTGTTAAAACAGATAAAATCGAACCTACATCAAAAGGAACAAATGTATACCAAACTATCTATACTAGTTCAAAAACTCATATCGGAATTATCGTTGGTGAAAATGGCAGTAAACTAAAACTAATTGGATCCAAAGCAAGAAAAGATATGATTAGTGTAATTGGTGGCAAAGTAAACCTATTTACCAAAGCAAAACTAAACAAAAATTGGAGAATATCTGAAGAATTTTACACAGATATAGGATTAAATTTTAAAAAATAAAAAACAAAGATATACTAATGCAAAAACAATATATATTAGTCGACGGTTCAGGATACATTTTTCGTGCATTTTATGCACTACCACCAATATCAAGAAGTGATGGATTACCAGTAGGTGCAGTTTATGGTTTTTGCAATATGTTGTTTAAATTATTAACCAATGTAAATAGCAACAGCAAGATAGTAGTCGTTTTCGATAAAAAAAGACAAAATTTCAGAAACGAGATTTATCCTGATTACAAAGCAACCAGAACAGAAACTTCACCTGATTTAATTCCTCAATTCGAATATATAAGAAAAGCAACCTCTGCATTTAACCTATCTATGACAGAACAGGAAGGATTTGAAGCAGACGATATTATAGCAACCTATTCGAATAATGCGAAATTAAATAACGATTCGGTAATAATTTACTCATCTGACAAAGATTTAATGCAACTATTTAACGAAACAACAAAAATTTTTGATCCATTAAAAAATAAAAATATTACAAATGAAGATATTATAAACAAATTTGGGGTATCACCAAATTTAATTCCAGATGTTCAAGCCTTAATTGGCGACACAACTGATAATATTCCAGGTGTAAAAGGTATCGGAATAAAAACTGCCAGTGAATTAATTAATAAATATGGCTCACTTGAAAATTTATTACTAAGTGCAAGAAATATAAAACAAGATAAAAAACGAGAATTAATATTAAATGGAACAGATAACGCAATAATTTCAAAAAAATTAGCAACCCTTAAAATTGATGTTCCACTAGATTTACCACTAGA
This sequence comes from uncultured Alphaproteobacteria bacterium, assembly GCA_963544995.1. Classification (GTDB taxonomy): domain Bacteria; phylum Pseudomonadota; class Alphaproteobacteria; order Rs-D84; family CACZYB01; genus CACZYB01. The sequence continues at coordinate 48,530 of CAUUHH010000003.1, forward strand.
AAATATTACAGAAATAAACATAGATAAAAATAAACTAACAGAATTTTTAACAGAAATGGAATTTAAATCATTAATTCCAAAAATTGATAATTTAATAAAAAATATAAACAATACAAATAATAACGAAGTCCAATCAGATAGTATTACAGAAATTAATACAACAAAACAGCAAGCTAAAATTGAAATAAAAGATAAAACAAATTATAATATAATAAACACTGAAACGGATTTAAAAGATTTAATAGATTTATTAAATAATCAAAATAAAATCAGTATAAAATTCATAACAAATATAAGGGATTCTTACGATTCTGATATAACTGGAATTGGCATAGGAATTGAAAATTCTAATTCTTTTTATATTCCTATATCTCATACAAAAAAAATTTTTGCAGGTGACAGTTTATTAGATACCACAACAAAAATAATAGAAAATCAATTACCATTAAATATAGTAATAAAAAATTTATCGCCTATTATTAACAATCCTAATATAAAAAAAATTGGCCATAATATAAAATACGATTTGCACATATTAAAAAATCTAAATACAGAAATAAACAATATAGAAGATATCTCTTTAATAGCTTATTTATTAAATATTAATAATGTAAATATCCTTAATGACTTAATTTTAAATTATTTTGAAAAAGATATACCAGATTATGACAATTTACTAAAACCAGGAAAAAATAAACCTAATCTAAACGATATAGATATGAATTTGGTATCAAATTTAACCTGCCAAATTACAGATTATATTATGAGATTGTATAATATTTTATTACCTCAACTAAGCGATAATCTTAAAAAATTATATTATGACATGGATTTAAAATTAATTCCTTGTATATGCAATATGGAACATACCGGGATAATTGTTGATACAAATAAATTAAAAACTTTAAGTAATGAATTTCAAGAAATTTTAAATAAAACGACAAAAGAAATTTATAATACAACAGGTACTGAATTCAATATATCATCACCAAAACAATTAGGCGAAATATTATTCAATAAATTAAATATTCCATATCCAAATAAAAATTCTAAGACTTTATCAACTGATACAGAAATTCTACATCAATTAAAAAATCAAGGATACAGCATTGCCGATCTATTATTAAAATACAGAGAAATTTCAAAACTTAAAAGCACCTATACTGATAGTTTAGTTACAGGAATTTCCCAAAAAACAGGAAGGGTACATACAACCTATTTAACGACATCTACATCCACAGGCAGGTTCACATCAAATAACCCCAACCTTCAAAATATTCCAGTAAGAAGTGATTATGGAAAAAAGATTCGCGAAACTTTTATATCAAAAGAAAATTACAGCATCCTTTCTGCTGATTATTCACAAATAGAACTTAGAATAATGGCACTTTTATCAAATTGTAAAAACCTACAAAATGCATTTTTAAAAAATACAGATATTCATAAACAAACTGCATCACAAATATTTAACATACCTGAAAATGAAATAACCCCTGATTTACGAAGAAATGCAAAAGCAATAAATTTTGGAATAATTTATGGCATGTCTGCATTTGGTCTTGCGAAAAGTTTAAATATTTCAAACAATGAAAGTAAACTATACATAGAAAACTATTTCAAAACTTTTCCAGAAATAAAAGAATACATGGAAAAGACAAAAAATTTTGCTAGGAATAATGGCTATGTTGAAACATTATTCAAAAGACACATTAACATTCCAGATATAAATAATCCAAAATTAAAATCCTACGCTGAGCGTATGGCGATTAATGCTCCATGCCAAGGGACCGCAGCAGATATAATAAAAATCGCAATGATAAAAATTAATGAAGAAATAACAAAAAACAACCTAAATGACAAAATAAAAATGCTACTTCAAGTTCATGACGAATTGGTATTTGAAATAGATAATAATGAAATAGAAATTGCAAAACAAATAATAAAATCCAATATGGAAAATATAATTGATACAAAAATTCCAATAATCACAGAAATAGGTATAGGTAACAATTGGAATTCTGCACACTAATAAATTTTATCTTTACATATAATTTCAATAAATATACAATACAAACATCATTTTAAATGATTGGGAATTGGACATCATGAATTCAAAATTAAGGTATATTATACCATCTTTATATCTATACATGTTTTCATTTACTGCAAACGCATTAACATTGGATAAGATAAAGGCGGCATTAACTGCCTATTGCATAGGATGTTCTGAAAATCCAAATGAAATTCCAACTTATTCAGGGGAAGGTTATAATACAACTAGCAGATATACTAGCAATTGGGGCGGATACGACGCGGGAACACCAATTGGTTTTAAAACTGCATGTTTATGTAACACTTGTACTGGATACAGATATGTAAAAGATTCCAGGTTATGCGAAAAATGTCCTGCAGGAACCATTGCATCAACAGACAGATTATCTTGCAAACCACTTCCTTGTAAATACGGATATTACGGCGTTTTAAAACCAGCTGTTACATGCGGATACGGCAGTTACAGAAAAACAATTTATTCATGTAAATGAGGGAATAATAAAGGGGAAAACATCATGAAACTAAAACTTTTATTTTTATTAAACAAAATATTAAAACATTTCACTTTTTTATCTATATTTGGAATATCCATTCCATCTCACGCTCAATCTGTATACCAATGCATGCCTTGTCCTTTTGGGACATCTGCATCTCCAGGCTCTATTGGGGAAAATTCATGCACTTCTGTAAGGAACAGAAAAGGAGATTTTCTAAGGAATTTAAACAATGACGATACATTTAAATTAGAGCCAGGCTGGTATCGTGCAACCATGAAAACAAATGCAACTGCAAAAGGATCCGATCAATGGTGCAGTAATTATCCTTATAGCGGTAGTACATATACAGGTGGTCTTGGAGTAGCAGAGAAAACACTATCTTTTTTATTTTATGTAAAAGATACCGCAAATGCAAAATTTGAAAATACAAATAATAACCCAACAATAACTTTAAATTATATAAACGAATATTCTCCTACAAAAACAATCGGAATGACTACTCCAACAAACGGAGGCAACGCTGGTTGCAGATACGACGGATCAAATGGCAGAGAATCTCAAGGCTTCATAAATCCATTATCCAGATTCGAAGAAATAAGCAGTTATATAATCGATAATATTCCTTATGGAACAATGTTTTTAACAAGGTTATAAATGCAAACAAAAATAGAAAAGATATCTGAAAACAATAACATTATTTTACCTGATAAAATCAGTCAAAATATACTTTTAACTGATATAAAAGAAATCACTGATTTCATAAAAAAATTAGAAAGTAAAACAAAATACATAAAGGAATTAAGTAATTGTAATTCCAAATTGGCAAGCTATATTCTATCAAACAATATACAAAAAAATAGGTTACTATCTGTACCAAATAATATACAAAAATACAAAGATATAATACAAGATATAGTAAAAAATCACTCTACAGAAATCTATAATTTAGAAAATGATTTCTTAACAAGAATAATTAACACCTTTGATAAACAAAGTAATATACTAAATAATAAAAATACTACGGAAATATCAAAGAATAAATTACCAATAACACAAGAAATAAAAACAAAAAATCCACTAATTTCGATTATAGTTCCTATTTATAATACTGTCATATACCTAAAGGCATGTTTAAACAGTCTAATAAATCAAACATATAAAAATATCGAAATCATATGTATAGATGACGGTTCAACTGACGCAACACCAACAGTTCTTGAATATTATAAACTTATCGATAACAGGATAAAGGTTATAACAAACAAAACCAACCTCGGTATAGGGCCATCACGTAACATAGGCCTTGAAAACAGTAACGGTAAATACGTTATGTGGTGCGACAGTGATGACACATTTGACAAAAAAATGTGCCAAATCATGGTGCAATACATGGAAAAGTATAATATCGATGTTGCCGAATGTAATTTTAACATTATATCAAACAAATATGACCAAAGAACAAATTACTTATTAAATCTTCATCAAAATAAAAATAACAAATTAATAAAAATAGATGACAAAATATCATATATGTTTGTCGCATTATGGAATAAAATTTTCCGAAAATCTATCATAGATAAATATAATATTCGATTCGAAAACATTCCAATTTACGAAGACAGTTGCTTTATTGTATCATACTACCTAGTTTCAAATAATTCATACAGAATTAATAAATTTTTATACAACTATAATATAATACAAAATTCAACAATAGATAAGATATTAACAGAAAACAAAGATATTTCAAACATAATAGAAATCAAATATATAAATAAACATATTCCAACATTTATACAAAAAAACGACCTAAAATATTCATACAAAAAATTTAATGATTTCTATGTAAAAAAAATTACAAACATATATTATGATTTTTATAATATATTGGAAATATCAAACAATATACTTAAAATATTAACACCAATAAAGCCATTACATATATTTTTTTCATGCGATAATAATTATATACCTCATCTTGCAACCTGTATAACAAGTATTTTAAAAAATTCACCTGAATATGAAAATTTATATTTTTATATAATTGAAAATGATATTTCAGAAATAAACAAATTTAAAATTGACAAATTAAAAAATATAAAAAATTTCGACATAGAATATATAAAAATAAACAATTATGAATTAAGTAATTTTTACTTAAATCCCAACTTCAATTATATAAGCAGCCAAACCTACTACAGATATTTAATACCACAAATAAAACCAAAGTTAAGTAAAATATTATATCTTGATTGCGACATAATTGTCAGAAAGCCACTATCTGAATTATTCGATACAGATTTAGGGAATAATTATATTGGCGCAATACTTGATGGATACAAAAGTGATGAACGAAATTTTGTAAAAAAATATAAATTAAAGGAATATTTTAATGCAGGTGTCCTATTAATAAATACAAAAAAATGGAACGAAAACAATATAACCAATAAATTAATAGAAAACACAAAAAATTTATATATTGATACAGAATTAAATGATCAAGATATAATAAATTATACACTAAAAGATAAAATTAAAAAATTAGATATAATTTACAACCTGCAACAATTTTCATTAGTATTCGAAGAAAACAAAAATTACACATTCGAAAAATTTAAGGAAATAACCGAAGACGCCTCTATAATCCATTATACAGGATCAAATAAACCTTGGAATTCTTTGTATTGCAGACATCCATACGCTATGGAATATTTTAAATACAGACAATTAACACCATTTAAATTAAAAAAGCTGTTTTAAAATTTTCATTTGCAATAAAAAACTCATACTTATATAATAAACAAATATTCTTTGTGCCATTAGCTCAATTGGATAGAGTATCTGACTACGGATCAGAAGGTTAGGGGTTCGACTCCCTTATGGCACACCATTTTTCATAAAATATACAATTAAATTTTTAAAACCGATAAAATATAAAATTTACTATTTAAATAAAAAAGGACCTAAAAAGGTCCAATTTAAAATCCAAAACTATAATAAAGTTATATAGTTTTTGAGATTGCAACTGCTGTATCAAGCATCCTATTAGAAAATCCCCATTCATTATCATACCATGAAACTATTCTAACAAAATTATCACCCATAACCTTTGTTTCATTTAAATCAAATGTTGATGATGCAGGATTATGAATAAAATCTGATGAAACCATTGCATCTTGATTAATGCAAAGTATACCTTTATACCTTGATGTTTCTGCTTCTTTCTTTATTGCTTCATTAATTTCTTCTGCTGTAATTTTATCTTTCTTTACAACAAACTTAAAATCAACCAGTGATACATCCGGTGTTGGAACTCTGGTCGATGCACCATCCAATTTTCCCGCAAGTTCCGGAATAACCAATCCTATTGCCTTCGCTGCTCCAGTTGTTGTTGGAATAATATTCTGTGCTGCAGCACGAGATCTATAAAGGTTACCTTTCAAATCCCTATCCAAAGTAACCTGATCTCCAGTATAGGAATGAATTGTTGTCATATAACCATGCGAAATTCCAAAATACCTATTCAAAACTTCTACAACCGGTGCCAAACAATTGGTTGTACATGATGCATTGGAAAATACTTTCATATCACTGGTAATTTTATCCTGATTAACACCATAAACTACGGTAAGATCTGCATTCTTTGCAGGTGCAGAAATCAAAACCCTCTTTGCCCCAGCATCCAAATGAACACTTGCTTTTTCTTTATCTGTAAATATACCGGTACATTCAAAAACTATATCTATACCTAAATCTTTCCATGGATAATCCTTTGGATCACGAATTGCAAACATTTTTGCCTTTTGACTACCTGCCATCAAAATATCAGCATCAAGCTTTGCTCCAACAGGAAGTCTTCCATGAACTGTATCATATTTTAAAAGATACAATGAAGATTCTGGACTTGCTAAATCATTTATTGCAACTACTTCCACATCCTTTCTACCACTTTCTATCAGTGCACGAAACACCATTCTTCCTATACGACCAAAACCATTAATAGCTACTTTTACTGCCATTTTAATTTCCTTTCTTTTGATTATTCAAACTAAAATCTATTAAATCATACCATAATCAACACAAAAACTGCAAGTAAATAAAAATTTTCCAAAAAAAATTTATACTTGAAAAAACACCTTATATAATATAAGATGCACAAAATAAAAAGAACATATCATAATGATATTTAATAAACAAACTCTAAAAGGGGGTGAAATTATGGTAAAAGTTCTTGTAAGGGATAATAACGTAGAACAAGCTCTTCGCGTTTTAAAGAAAAAAGGACAAAAAGAGGGCCTTCTTCGTGAAATAAAGGAACGCCGTTACTTTGAAACAGGTACCGCTGCAAAAAAACGTATGAAAAACGAGGCAGTAAGGCGCGAACGTAAACGAATATCAAAGGAAAAACAATTATTGGGTTACTAAACTCAAAGGTATTTTTCTAATAAACATCCGCCTTTTGGCGGATATTTTTTTCACAAAAAGAAATAATCTATAATAACATAAAATATTAATTAAGTGATCTTCTATCTTCTTCTGTTCCATCTGATTTTACCACCATAAAACGCCTATCGCCATCTGTCTTCCTACAATACACATAAAAGGTTTCACCATGACCAACTTGTAAACCGTCCATACTTCCATTACTTGCTGTTCCTGCACAATAACACCTATGCCAATCTTTACGATCCTTAATGGCCGGACATAAATCACTATCACATGTCCATCTGTTATATCTACTATAATTCCAAGAGGGATGATTCAATCCAATTCTACATCTATTAGTATAAAATCCTACATAAAAACCATCTGTTGAACATACTTTACACTCGCCCTTACCTTCCTCATTCTGATAGTAGCCATCATCACACTCATACTTATGACCCCCCGTACAATAATGACCTTTCGGACATGCCTTACAACTGGTGCTACCTTCACTATCCGTATACTGTCCTTCTG
>CAUUHH010000004.1:0-44079 GCA_963544995.1 uncultured Alphaproteobacteria bacterium
GGACTCAGTTTGCCCCCCCCCCCCGGATCATGTTATTTTGTCTATTTTGAAGCATCATTTTACCCTATATTCTCTCTTTTTAATTACTGGTTCCAGGTTAGGACATTATCACATATTTTTCAAGCGGAAAGTTTGTATAAGCACACTTTAAGATTTAATACGCTTCTCTGAATAAATATACAAATCTATATTATTTTCACTAATAAAAAAAGTACCAAATATACAATAAATTCAATAAGTTAGAATGGTGACCCCGAGACGATTCGAACGTCTGACCCACAGCTTAGAAGGCTGTTGCTCTATCCAGCTGAGCTACGAGGCCAAAAATGAATTGCCAGAAATTATAATAATACTAATACAAAAGTAAAGTAATTTATTAAAATTAAATAAAAACTAAATACTTGCAAAAAATATTTCTTATTTTTAAAATACAAAATCTATCGCGATCGTGGCGAAATTGGTAGACGCGCAGTGTTGAGGTCGCTGTGAGGTATCTCGTGGAAGTTCAAATCTTCTCGATCGCACCAAAATCAATCATACCTCATAAAAAAGAACACAAATGAAAATAATAAAAATTAATATAATAATATTTACACTATTAATTATTGCAAATACAAACATTACAAATGCAAAAACCAACTTACAAAGTCATATTGAAAGGACCGGCGATTATATACAAGTAATGATTCCTACCTATGCATTAGGACTTACTATGAGTGAAGACGGATATGAAGGCGCAAAACAATTTACCTATTCCTTTTTATCGACACAGGCAACAACAGAAATATTAAAAAGGCTAACCCAAAGAAAAAGACCAGATTTTAAAATTAGTGATAAAAAAAATTCATTCCCCAGCGGGCATACAGCAGCCGCATTTTCTGGAGCAACATTTATCCACAAAAGATATGGAATAAAAAAAGCAATAATTCCATATACTCTTGCAACTTTTGTCGGATTTTCAAGAGTTTATGCAGATAAACATCATACAACTGACATTCTTGCAGGAGCAATTATTTCATCTCTTTATACTATGGTATTTACAGACAAATATAATAAAGTAAATGTATCAAGCAATGGAACAGAGATAACCATAAACTATAAAACAAATTTCTAAATAAAAAAAGGAGGCAACAAACCTCCTACTAAAAAGTTAAACAAAGCAAAACTAATTATTATCCCAACCTGAAGTATCTTTTAAATTTGTGTATTCTCCCAAAACTGCCTCTCCTTTTTGCGATGGATCAGCAATATAAGAAACAGCCCAACCTGCCACACCAAGAATTACTAACCCTAATATAAGAGTAAATATTTCCTCCTTCTTAAGCTTACCTTCATATATAGCAGCCCACGCATAAGATAAAAAGACAAACACTGCAACAACAAAAATCGCATTTCTGGTTTGATAAAATAATTTTGTCGCTCTAAGCAAAAATGTATGAAATGGACCTGTATCTATCGCTGCAAATGCATCAACAGGCATTATAAAATTAGAAATAAAAAATAAAAAAGCCCCATAAAAAAAAGGTCTACTTATAAAAAATTTTAACAGTTTCATAAAATTTCCTCCTAAACTCTACAATAATAATATCACAAAATTTAAAATCAAACAAGACTTTTTTAATAAAAAAAGAGGCTTAAAAAAAAGCCTCCATAAAAATATATTAAACAAAAACTAGAATTTAAATCTAACTTTTGCAAGAACCGTACTTACAGTTGATCTCATCTTTCCAATACGTGGAAAATCAAATTTTTTATCAACATATCTGTACTCAACACCACCTGCAACAGGAATTATTGGTAAATCCAAATCTAAACCTATCATATATTGTGGAGTAAGTCCATTATCAGATTTATAATAATCAGTATCAGAAGGTCCCAAATTAAATACTTGTTTTATAGAACCAAGACCAAAGCCAACATATGGTTTAACAACCGGGATAAGAGGAAGGCCAACATACACATTCGCCGCAAAACCATTTATCCTTGTTTTTGCATCTGCTTGAATAGATGATTTAAAATTCAAATATTCAACTTCTGCCCTTATCGGTATCAAAGGAACAGGAAGCTCCATTCCAGCAGAAACAGTATAAGAAAACTTACCTTCATGCTTCCTTGCATTAGGACCACCGCCAAGATTCCTTGGATCCACACTGGATGAACCAAGCCCCATTCCAACATAAAATGCTTCTGCACCAACAGAAGATAAACTTAAAACACTAAATAAAGCCATTGATAATAACTTTTTATTCATAAACTTCTCCTTTTAATTATTGAAGTGTTTAAAATATCACATAAGGATATAAAAATGTCAACTTTTAAATATCAAGGCCAAAAGCATTCTTTATATAATCAAAGAAATAAAATTTATTAAAACATACCGCGTCAAACCTGCAATCATAACATAAATATTTAGGATTTTTTGATAAGAATACCTCTGCAGACCTATAAATCCTTTTCTTTTGCCTTAAAAATATAGCCTCTTTTGCAAGATTCACTGATGCACGTTTTTTTACCTCAACAAAAACAAGTAAATTACGCTTAACAGCAATTATATCTATTTCGCCAGCTCCAGTCCCATTTCCAACAACAAACCTAGATTTAACAATACGAAATCCACACAAAACAAGATAAATCTTTGTTATTTTTTCCGCAATTAACCCAGAAAAATAACTATTTTTTAGGAGACGAAACAACTACCATTGCCTCTCTAATAACTTTATCACCTATTTTATATCCTGCCTGCATTTCCTCTAAAACAAGACCTTCATAACCATCAGATTCCTTTTGTGATACCACTCTATGCTCTGCTGGATTAAATTTTTTACCAACTGCTTCAATTTTCAATATTCCATTATTTTTAAGTGCCAAAACAAATCCATCTAAAACAGATTTAAGTCCAACAATAACACTTTCATCTACCTTATTTTGAACAGAGGCAATCGCAAGAGCAAGATTATCAGCCATAGGAATCATATCTTTCGCAAATGCAGATATTTTATAATCAAGCAAATTTTTTGCATCTATATCTGCTCTTCTTTTTGTATTTTCTGCATCTGCATAGGCACGTAAATACCTATTTTGCCATTCTGCAAGTTGAGCCTTTAAATTACTTATTTCATCCTTTTCCTTCTCACACTTACAACATTTACTACTTGCTTTTTTATCACAATGGCACCCAGTATTACATTTACAACATCCATCTCTTTCACTATCACAACAATGACAATTCTCTCCACAATCACAACCATCTGTATTATGACAGTGACAACAACAAGTCTCTTGTTTTTCTACACTAACTTTATTTTCCTCTTTAACATCATTTCCTTTTTTTATATCACTAAAATCATCCTTTTTATTTTTTTCAAACATAACAAACCTCATTTAAATAAATTTATATAAAAAATAGATAATAGCATTCAAGATATTTTTCAATAGATAAAATTCAAAATAACTGTAATATATAAATAGATTAATGAAAAAAAATAGGTAAACATGACAATAATACTTGATGGAAAATTAACTGCAGAAAAAATAAGATCAAAACTAAAAAAAGAATTAACTGGCCTTAAAGTTAAACCGCATCTAGCTGTGATTTTGGTGGGGAATAACCCATCATCTGAAATTTATGTAAAAAATAAACAAAAATACGCCATGGAAATAGGTATAAATTCATCTATAATCAAATTAAAAGATACTATAACAGAAACAGAACTGATAAATGAAATAAAAAAATTAAACAATGACAAAAAAATAAATGGAATTTTGGTTCAATTGCCACTTCCAAAGCAAATAAATGAATTTAATATTATAAATACAATAGCCTCAGAAAAAGATGTTGACGGATTTACAATGTATAATAAAGGACTATTAACTATTGGAAATCCACAAATAATACCATGCACACCTCTTGGCATAATAGAACTTTTAAAAGAATATAAAATAGATATATCAGGGAAACATACAGTAGTAATAGGTCGTTCAAACATAGTTGGAAAGCCTTTATCTATGCTACTTTTACAAAATAATGCAACTGTAACCGTATGCCATTCTTATACTCAAAATTTAGAAAAAATAACAAAAACAGCAGATATCCTAATTTCAGCAATAGGAAAACCCAATTTTATAACAAAAGAGTATATTAAAAAGGATAGTATAATAATAGATGTTGGAATAACAAAAGATATAAAAACAAATAAATGGATGGGAGATATAGATTTCGAGAATGTAAAAGATTTAACAAAATTTATAACCCCTGTTCCTGGAGGAATAGGCCCCATGACCATAGCTATGCTGCTAAAAAATACAATAGCTGCATATAAGTTACAAAATAATATAAAATAAAAATGAAAAAAACTGCATTTAAATATAATTTATCAAAAGGGTGTAAAATATTCGGTTGCGGACCTGCATTAAACCCAAATGCAAACAAAAGAAAATCTATTCTATATTATTTATTTATTCTATCTATCTGGGTTATTATTGCATCATTCATAGTTGTTTTATACCTTTCACTTACCTTACCAAATATAGAACAAGTAATGAATAAGACTAGATCTCCAAGCATAACCATATTAGATAGATATGGCAAAAAATTGATATCAATAAATGATATTTATGGAAACACCATTGAAATAAATAAAATTCCACAACATGTATGGCAAGCAGTTGTCGCAACAGAAGATAAAAGATTTTTTTCACATTTAGGTATAGATCCAAAAGGCTTACTTCGTGCAATTTATAATAATATCTTAGCAAACAAAGCAGCCCAAGGCGGCAGTACCATCACACAACAACTTGCAAAAAACATATTTTTATCAAAACAAAAAACAATAAAAAGAAAACTTCAAGAAGTATTAATTACACTATGGCTGGAAAATAAATTTACAAAGGAACAAATCCTTTCTGCTTATCTAAACAGAGTATCTTTAGTTGGTGGCAAATATGGATTAAGTATCGCAGCAGAAACAATATTTAAAAAACAAATAGAAAATTTAAATATAGCCGAATCCGCAATACTTGCAGGAATGCTACGTTCTCCATCAAGACTTAATCCTATGAACAATGAAACTGCAGCAATAAGCAGGATGAAAACTGTCTTAAAATTAATGCACGAACAAAAATATATAACTGATGAAGAATATATAAACGCACTAACATATAAATATCATAATATCAAAACAAATTTTAATCAAACAAGGTATTTTACAGATTATGTAATCAGTACATTAAATACATTACTAAGCAATGTCAAATATGATATAATTGTACAAACAACACTAGATTCCAATATCCAAAATTTATTGGATACAACTTTAAAATCTTATCTAAAAACAGAAAGCAAAAAATATAATTTTTCTGAAGCAGCAACAGTAATCTTAAATAACAACGGTGAAATTCTCGCTTTAATTGGAGGATCTAATTATAATTACAGTCAATTTAATCGCGTATCACAAATGAAACGACAACCAGGTTCTATATTTAAACCTTTCGTATACCTTGCTGGATTAGAAGCTGGCCTAAATACATCAGACACATTTATTGACGAACCGACAACCCTAGCTGGATGGACACCCAAAAATCATGATGGGAAATATCTTGGATATGTGTCTATGGGAATGGCTCTTGAAAAATCATTAAATACTGTTCCTGTTCAAATTGCAAAACAAATAGGACTTCATTCCATAATAAAAACAGCAAAAAAATTGGGATTAGTTGATAAATTAAGTAACGATTATTCTATAATACTTGGAACATCAGAAACAACTTTACTGGATTTAACTGCTGCATATGCAACTTTTGCAAATAATGGTTTCGGTGTAATTCCACACTCTATTAAAAAAATAACCACTTCATCAGGAGATATAATTTATAACCGCAATGGCAGTGGTGTAGGCTCTATTATAAACTTAAAAAATGTAAATGAAATGAATTCTATGCTAAAAAATGTAATAAAAACAGGAACAGGAACCAATGCAAACATAAATGGAAAAACAATATACGGGAAAACCGGAACTAGTCAAGATAATAGGGATGCCTGGTTCATAGGATACAGCGATAAATACATTATGGGAATTTGGATTGGAAATGATGACAATTCTCCTATGGCAAGCAGCTCTTACGGAGGAACTATCCCAGCAAAAATATTCAAAACTGTAATGACGCACCTCCTATTAAACTAACTTTATTCTTGATTTTTACGGTAAAATACAATATAAAAAACGTTAAAAATTAACAAAAATCAGGATATCATAAAATGATTACTTTACGTTTTGATGATAACACTTCAAAAGAGTACAAAAGTGGAATTTCAGCTTTTGATGTTATCATAGATAAATTTCCAGACAAAAAAAACAATTGCCTATTCATTAAATTAAATAATGAATATATGGATACCAATACAACTATTGAAACAAATGGATATTTTTCAGTAATCACATTAGATATGGATGAAGCATTGCCATTAATCAGACACTCTGGTGCTCACTTAATGGCACAGGCAATAAAAAGACTGTATAAAAATGTAAAACTATCAATTGGTCCAGCTATAGAAAATGGATTTTACTATGATATAGACTGCGAAACAAAAATAACAACCGAAGATTTTCCAAAAATCGAAAATGAAATGGTGAAAATATCAAAAGAAAACCTAAAAATAGAAAAAGAAACCGTTTCTACAGAAAAGGCAAAAGAACTTTTCTCTAAGGAAAATGAAACATACAAAGTCGAACTAATAAACGATTTAGAAAAAGATGGAATTAAAACTGTAACTATCTATAGACAGGGTGAATTTATGGATTTATGCAGAGGACCTCATATTCCATTTACATCCAGAATAAAACCGGGAACTTTCAAACTTACATCCGTTGCAGGTGCATATTGGCGTGGAAATGTTAAAAATAAAATGCTTCAAAGGATTTATGCAACTTTGTGGAATTCAAAAGAAGCTTTGAATAATTATTTAACTATGCAAGCAGAAGCAGAAAAAAGAGACCATAGGAAATTAGGCGTAGCAATGGATTTATTCCATTTTGAACCAGAATATGCACCAGGAGCTGTTTTCTGGCATAAAAAGGGATGGACTTTATTTCAAAATTTAATCAATTACATGAGGGATAAACAAGAAAGAAATGGATATGTAGAGGTTTCAACACCAAGCATTATGAACAGATGTCTTTGGGAAACATCAGGACATTGGCAAAAATTTAAACATAATATGTATACAGCAAAGGCAGAAGACGAAGAAACAGAATTCGCTGTAAAGCCGATGAATTGTCCTGGAGGAATGTTAATTTTTAAACAAGGTATTAAAAGTTATAAAGATCTTCCCATTCGCATGGCAGAATTTGGTAAAGTTAATAGATATGAAGCATCCGGTGCTCTTCACGGATTATTAAGGGTTAGGGAATTCACCCAAGACGATGCTCATATATTTTGCACACAAGAACAATTAGAAACAGAGTGCATAAAAGTTATAAAACTAATAATGGAAATTTATAATGAATTTGGATTTAATGATATAAAAATAAAGCTATCAACCAGACCAGAAAAGAGGATCGGAAGTGAAGAAAGCTGGGATAAGGCCGAAGCTGCACTTGCGAATGCATTAACAAATAATAGATATAAATTTACAATATTCGAAGGTGAAGGCGCATTTTATGGTCCAAAACTAGAATTTGTTCTAAGGGATGCAATAGGTCGGGATTGGCAATGTGGAACCTTACAAATGGATATGAACCTTCCGGAAAGATTTGATGTAAATTATATAGGCCAAGATGGAGAAAAACATAGACCTATTATGTTGCATAGAGCATTATTTGGAAGCCTTGAAAGATTTACAGGCATCTTAATAGAAAACTTTGCAGGCCATCTACCATTCTGGTTATCTCCGATACAAATAGCAATAGCAACAGTATCAGAAAAACATATAGGTTATGCAAATACTGTTCTAACTAAATTAAAGGAAAATAAACTAAGCATAATGTTAGATGATAGTAATGAAAAAATCAGTTACAAAGTAAGAAAACATTCTATTTCAAAAATTCCAGTCATAGCAATAATTGGAGATAAAGAAATGGAAAGGAATACAGTAACATTAAGATATCTAGGTAAAGAAGAACAAGAAACATTAAATTTAGATGATTTTATCAAAAAAATGACAAAATTATCAAAAATTTAAACAAAAAAAATTCTATTGCTTTTTATTAAAAAAATAGATATATTGATGAAGTTATTAATAAAGAAAGGACAAAAAATGCAAAATAATTTAAAAAAATTAGCTCTTGTTGGAATGTTAGCTTTATCAGCTTGCTCTTCTGACGAAATGAAACCTAATGATCAATTATCCAACATGGATACAAAACCAGCAAAACTTGAAAAAGAAATAAAAGGTATAATGCCTGGTACACAAGAAGATCTTAACGCTCGTGCAGGAAACACTGTATACTTTGCATATGATAAATCAAATTTATCTATGGAAGCAACAGAAGTTCTTAAAAAACAAGCTGCATGGTTAAAAATGTTCCCAAAAGTAAATGTTATAGTTGAAGGGAACTGCGACGAAAGAGGAACAAGAAAGTACAACCAAGCATTAGGTGAAAAAAGAGCAAATGCAGCAAAAAGATACTTAATTGCTCAAGGTGTTTCTGCAAAGAGAATAACAACTGTATCTTATGGTAAAGATAAACCAGCTGTTATGGGAAATACAGAATCTGCACACGCAAAAAATCGTCGTGATGTAACAGTTATTGCAAAATAGTTAATTTTACTATGGAATTAAAGCCTCCTTTATGGAGGTTTTTTTATTGCATAAATGTATCTTTTAAAATACTATTTAGGCAAAATAAGGAAGGAAATATTTAATGAAATTAAAACATATTAAAATATTATTTTTAGCTTTAATAAGTTTTATACCTAGAGTAGTAAATGCCGGTCCTATTTCAAACCTTACTCCACTTCCTGTTAATCAATCTAATGAATACAAAGATGCAATAGAAAACATAAATATATCTATCGAAAGACTTGAAAATAATATTGCGACATTAACAGACGAAAATGAAAAACAAGTACATAATCAAAACAATATAAAAAAAGAAATAACTAATATTCTTTCAGATTTTAAATTACAATTAAATGAACTATACAAAAAACAAAATGAATTAGATGAAACTATAAAACTACATAAATTGGAAATAGAGAATTTAAAAAACATCACATCTATGTTGATGGATAAAAATAAATTAAATGAAAAAAATCTAAAAATAAAGGAAACAGCAACTATTGCGACATCAGCTCCAGACAGTCTATTAATAAATAAAACAAAAAACACAGAAAAAACATCAGACACACTACAAGAAAAAAATAATCAAAAAGATGAAATAGCATTCAAAGAAGCGATGCTTTTATTTAATAAAAAAGAATATATTAACGCAATAATAAAATTTGGTAGTAATTTAAAAGAATTCGAAAACGGGAAAAATTTTTATAACAATCTTTTACACTTAGCAATCAGTTTCAAAGAAATAAATAATAACGACAATGCCTGCACTGCATTTAATAAAATTATAGTTTCAAGCGATAATATAGATATAAATATTAAAAACAAAGCTACAGAAGAAGCAAAAAAATTAAATTGTAAAAAATAAATATATGAACTCGATACAAAACTATATACCACTACTAAAATTATATGAAGAATCAGGAATAGATGAAACTTATAATGATATTCCATTTATATTCACAGCCACAAAGCCATCAAGTATCATACAAAATATAAATAATGAAAACATAAACAATCAAAATAAAATTAAATCCATCCTTGATATAAAAGATAAAGTTAACAATTTAATAAAAAATATAAATAATATAACTGAATTAACAAAAATTATAAAAGAATTTAATGAGCATCCTCTTGCAAAATTCACATCTAATACTATAACTGGAATTGGTGTTACAAATCCAAGTCTAATAGTTATAGTTGAAACACCTAATGAAACAGAGGATAAAACTGGCATTTTTTTAACAGGTGAAACAGGTGAACTATTAAAAAAAATCCTATCTGCAATAAATTGCTCAATAGAGACCAATACTTATGTATTTCCTATTTCACCATTTCGTGCACCAGGAAATAGAAATTTAACAAAGGAAGAACTCGATATTCTAATACCATTTGCTGAAAAATATATTTCTATACTAAAACCAAAACTAATATTAACTTTCGGCTCGCAAAGTTCAAACTGGTTATTAAATACAAACGATTCTATAACCAATATCAGAGGGAAATTTTATAAATACAACAATATTGAAATACTACCGACTTTCTCTTTAAATTACTTATTAAATAACAAAGAAGCAAAAAAGAAAACTTGGGAAGATTTACAACTACTAATACATAAACTAACTTAAATATTATTTTTCTGTAAGTTTAAATTCTATCCTTCTATTTTTTTGAAATGATAATTTATCATTACCTTTTACCAAAGGATGAAATTCTCCAAATCCAGTTGCAGCAAGTCTATTTTCAGGAATACCTTGACTAATTAAGAAATTTACAACTGAAACAGCTCTTGCAACTGATAATTCCCAATTAGATTTATACCTACTATTAACACGAACTGGAGTATTATCTGTATGCCCATCTATCCTTAAAATCCAATCCATATCATCCGGAAATGATTTTATTGCATCCTTTAAAATCTTAGCTATCTGCCTTAATTTTATTTTTCCTACATCCCCTATGTCTGCCGATTCTGATGTAAAAAATACTTCCGATGGAATAACAAACCTATCACCTACCATAACAAAATTCTTATTACCCATTAATGATTTAGAAAGTTCCTCAAAAAATGATGATCTAACCTTAAACAATTCTGCTGTTTTATTTGCAAGAGCTCTATTTAATTTTTTGCCAAGCTCTAAAATCTGAACCTTTTGCCAAGTAATATATTTATCCGTTGCCTCAAAAACATTATTTAATTTTTGCATTTCAACTGTCAATTTAGAAACAGTATTTTTTAAATTAGTTTCATTATTTTGAAGAGCTTTTACTTGATTATCCTTCTTTATAATATCTCCTTCCATTTGCAAAATTAACATATTAAGTTCTGCAATTCTATTTTTTAATTGCTCATTTTTAACAGATTCTTTTTTCTTACTGTTTTTTGTTATATCTAATATTTTATACAATTCTTCCAAATTAGATTCTTTATCTTTTTGCTCTTCTTTTATAGATTTCAAATCTTTTTGAATACCCTTTACATTATTAATTAAAATTTTATTTAGCCTATCTTTTTCAGAAATAGTGTCATGTAATTTTTCAATTATTTCATCTTTTGATGTAGAATTAGAAACACTTGAAACAAAATTCAACATCATAAAAATAACCACCATAAAAATCATAAGGATAAGTAAATTACTCATCACATCAATAAACGATGGCCACAAAGAATGATTAGATGAAGATGAATTTTGCCTCATACCATACCTATTTTTTATCAACTTTATTAGTAATGGATATAGTTTTCGCAAGAAGTCTAATATCAGACGACAACTTATCAGTCATATCATTCAATCCTAAATCTATAGATTTTATATGATCTCTAGTCCTATCATCCATACCAAATCCAGATTTAGAAATTTTAACCAAATCACTCATAACAGTATACAATTTTTCTGGAACAATAGATAACTTTTCCATCAATTTTAATTTTTCTTGCATCTGTTTTGCAATTTTTGAACTTTCGTCTGCCATAACAGACATCTTTTTTGAAACCTCTGAATTGGTTTCAACAGATTTCATAACAGTTTTTTGAAGCTTATTTATATTATCTGCAGTCTGCTCTAACATGGCTTGTAAATAAGTTATAATTGCACCATCTCCTTCTGCAAGTGCACTTGCAGAAACTATTCTGGTATATCTAGTCATATTTTCTTCTAACTCATTATAGAAAAAATGTTGTGCAAGTGTAGATTGAAGCTGTAAAAAACCTAAAATCAAAGAAGCTCCAAGACCAAATAACGAAGTAGAAAAGGCAGTTCCCATACCTGAAAGAGGTTTTGCAATATTTAATTTCAAACTTTCAAATACTCCCACCAAATTACCATTAGTAATATTTAAATTTCTAACTATATCGCCAAACGACCCAACCGTAAGAAGTAATCCCCAAAATGTTCCAAGAAGCCCTAAAAAAACAAGAACACCAGAAAAATATGATGTAGATTCTCTTGAATCATTTAAACGCTCATCAACTATACCAAGTAATGTCCTCATAGTCTCTGCTTCAAGATATGGTCTATAATTTTTTCTATGTTCTTTTAACAAAAATGCAACAGGAGAAATAATTTTTGGAGCCTTACCATCTTCTCTACCTTTAAAAAAACTATTTATCCAACTTGAATCACTTATTAAAACAATAGTATTTTTAAAATTTAAAAATACACCAAAAATAAATACAGATAAAATAAAGGTATTTAATATTTTACTAGATGCAAAAATAACAAGTAATTTTCCAGAAAGTATACTTACAAGTAAAAATATACCAAACAAAAACAATCCCATACGAAACAAAGCAGAATATAAGCCACCTTGCCTTATATAAATAGACTCTGGATTTACATCAGTATCAATCTTTCTATCGAACATAATCCCTCACAAATACAAATTATCGACAAATTTATACAAAATATAAATTATTTTGTCAATCAATAAAATGAATAACTAATAGATCTATAAATAAATTATAAAATAACACCATTAACAAACTGCTTAACATAATCATTTTTTGGATTACTTAAATCAGATGTTTTACCATTCCAAATTATTTTTCCATTATAAAGCATCATAACCCTATCAGCAATTTTTCTGGCACTATTTATATCATGAGTTATGGTAAGAGCAGTCGCTCCAAGTTGTTTTACACATTTAATTATTAAATTATTTATAACATCAGACATAATTGGATCCAACCCAGTCGTTGGTTCATCAAAAAATATTATTTCTGGATCATACGCTATTGCTCTGGCAAGTCCAACTCTTTTTCTCATTCCTCCAGATAAATCTGCGGGCATTAAATCTGCAGTTCTATATGAAAGCCCAACATCTTTTAATTTAGAAAGAGCAATCTTCCTTGCTTTATATAAACTCATTTTATCAACATTAATCAATGAAAATGCAACATTTTCCCAAACACTCATACTATCAAACAAAGCACCATTTTGAAACAACATCCCTATTTTCTTATTATGCTTATAAAATTCATCTTCCGTAAACCCAGTAATATCCTTACCATTAACAAATATGTTTCCACTATCTACCTTTAATAGACCTAACATTAATCTAATACTAACTGACTTTCCCATACCAGATTGCCCAAGCAATACAACCGATTCTCCTTTTGAAATTTCAAAATTACAATTATCTAAAACCACCTTATTTCCAAACGACTTACAAACATTACTAAGTTGTATAATTGGATTACTTCTTACCATAATAAATCCTTAAATTAAAAGAACACTGCTGTAGTAATATAATTAAAAATTAATATCAAAATAGATGAATATACAACTGCATTGGTCGTTGATTTGCCAACACCATCTGCTCCACCACTAGTATAATAACCATAATAACAACCAAGTGATGTAATAATTAAGCCAAAAACTCCTCCCTTAACCAATCCTATAACTGCATCCATAAACGAAAAACTATCATAAGTATCTTTTATATAGGAATATGGATTAAATCCTAAATTATAAACACCAACTAAAAATCCACCAAAAATACCTATAATATCAGCAATTAAAACCAAGACAGGAATAATAACAACTCCAGCCAAAACACGACCAGCAACAATATATTTAAATGGATTAACTGATAATGTTTTAAGTGCATCTATCTGCTCACTAACTTTCATTGTTCCAATACTCGCAGCCATAGTTGCCCCAACCCTACCTGCCACCATAAGGCCAGCAAAAACAGGGCCCAATTCTCTAGTAATCGCTATTTCAACGACTGCTGCAACCGCCCCTTCTGCAGAAAAACTTGCAAAACCAGAATAACTTTGAAGAGCCAAAACCATTCCAGCAAACAAAGAGGTTAATGCAACCACCGGCATAGAAAAAAATCCGACCTCAATAACATTTGCAAAAAAGACTTTAAAATAGAATGGAGGTAAAAACCAATGCTTTATAGTATTAAACAAAAATTTTAAATAATTATACAAATTATTTAAAAATACCACACCAAGACGTCCTATTTTACTTATCATAAAAACAATACCTAAACAAAAAACACGAAAATTATAACCAATAAACAAGCAATTGCAAGAAGGATAAATAAAATCAAAAACAATAAATTAAAAATAAAAAATTCTCAATTTAAACTAAAACAATCTTAACTAAAAAAGACCCTAATTCAAAGGGTCATAAATACATGCAGTTGCACTATAGATAAATTACATAGAATTTTGACCTAATTCTAAAATCTGACCTAATGATATAGATTTAATTTCTGATTTAGGAAATGTCTGTGTCTCATCTACTAAACCATTACCCAAAAATATAGGGAATGTTTTAAGGTTTAATACTTTTAAAATTTCTACCTTATCAACATCTGTCCTATCATTTAAAGTATAACATTTAAAACAATTCAACTCAGAATTTAATTTACGAGTACTTTTGTTAATTTTTTTAACAAGAATTTTGACTATCCTTGAGTTTAAAGAATCTTCTGCATCCATTTTATTAAGGTGATTAGCTAATTTAAATATGCTTCTAATTTTAGAGAATTTTATTCTTAAAGATGTGTAACGTTGGTATATATTATTTACTGTAAATGGCTCTTCTGCAGCTTTACAAAGATAATCACCTATACCTGATACATCACGTTTCAACATTAGAACTATTAATTCTTCATATTTTTTAAATTCTGAATCCTTTTCCTCAAGATTGAGTTGGATTGTTATTTCTTCACTTTTAGTATTTTTTTTCATTTTATTTACCTCAATTTAAATTAAAAACTAAAACAATATTAACAAAAAAAAAAATTTGTCAAGTTTTTTTTATAAAAAAGAAATATTAATAAAAAAAGCCTTAAACGTATAAGGCTTTATAAGTATAAAGCTAAATATTTATAAAAGTTCAAGAGTAGAAAACAAAATATCTTATTTTTTCTTACATTCAACTTTACTTTCTGCATTCTGATAAAAGCCTTCTGAGCATGCAGTCTTTACCGCATCTTTACAATAATGTCCTGCGGGGCATTTATCCCATGTTACTGCCACATCATTATACAACTCTTCAAGAAAACTATAACTCTACCAAAATTAAATACAATACAAATATAATAACTATCAAATATTAATTAAACTATCTCTAAATCTTCAAAAAAATTAATAATTTTTTGCATATCATCAGGAAGCTTACTTTCAAATTTCATCTTTTGTAAAGTAATAGGATGAATAAATTCTATATTTTTACTATGCAACATCTGTCTATCAATACTTTTAAATAAATCTCTAACTGATTGATTTTCTATCTGAGTAACATACTTTTGCATATTACCATAAACTTTATCCCCCAAAATAGGTGTTCCGATAGAGCTCATATGAACTCTTATCTGGTGTGTTCTTCCTGTTTCTAAAACACATTTAACCAAAGAAACTGGTTTAAATTTTGCACCACTAAAAACTTTAATAACCTCATAATTGGTAATTGCATTTTTTCCACCAGAAACAACCGCCTTCATTTCCTGTCTTTTATATGGATTTCTCATAATATTTTTTTCTATCCTCCCAGAAATAGGATTTGGAATTCCAAAAACTAAAGCATAATAATCGCGTTTTACAGAATGTTCTGCAAACTGTTTTGCCATAATTAAATGAGCTTTATCAGTTTCACAAACCATCATTAAACCGCTTGTATCTTTATCTAATCTATGAACTATACCGGCTCTACCAGTATCAGCACCAATAGAGGACAATCTACCCGATGTATGTGAAAGCAATGCATTTACAAGAGTATTATCATCAGTACCTGCCCCAGAATGAACTACCATACCAGCGGCTTTATTTAAAATTATTATATCATCGTCCTCATAAACTATATCAAGTGGTATATCAACTGCCTTTGGTAATAAATCAATTTTATTATTCGGAATATTAACAGTAAATTTATCATTTAATTTAACTATTAAATTTTTATCATTACAAACAATACCACTTGAGCATAGGACTAAACCATCCGAAATAAATTTTTGAATTTTTACCCTAGAATAATCAGGTAGATTGCTAGATAAAAACTTATCCAACCTTAAACCTACACCACTATCATCAACAATTAAATTTACAATTTTTGACATTACAAAAATTACTCTACATCAACAGACTTTTTAATATTATAATTTGATTTGGAATTTAAAGAATTTTTTTCACATTTTGCAACATTTACTTGCAAAAGAGGAACCGTCCCATTATTTCCATCTGTAACAACCTCTATATTGCATTTCATATAGGTATTAGTTTTCTCATTTTTTGGGACAAAAGTTCCAGCAGGCCTCGTAACATACGATAAATACACAACTTTCGGTGTTTCAAAACAATAAAGAGTTATTAAATTCTGCCCGACAACAGTTCTATAATATTCTCTAGAATTTTCTCCATCACAAGGAAATGTAGTAAGATAATATCCCTCTGTAATATTCAATTTATCATCACTGATTACATAAAGTTTATATTCCCTATCAGAAACATTTAATATCCTACCCCAATAAGAATAAACATCCCTAGCTATAATAAAAATAAAATTTTAAAATTTTTCATAAATTACCTTAAATCTTATTTACATCTACAAAATCAACCATAACCGTGCTAACCTGTGACGAAAATTTAAACACCTTAAACAAAAACTCCACTTTTGCTCCAGGTGCTAAAACATTAACATCAACTTCTCTTTCTTGTTCTTGTAAAATTCTGCCTTCCTTGTTCTGTAATTTTACAACTAACCTTGGAATATCTAACTGAGTTTTTGAGGTATTAAGAATAAACCCCTTAACCATAACATAAGAATTTTCACCCTCTTTAATAAGTTTCAAAGGTGTTATAAGTTCTATATATAACCCTTTACTAGATACTTCATTCTTAACCAAATTACCAGAAACTTTACTACCAGATTTAAAGGAGCTCTTAAAAGATGTAAATTCATATAACAAATAAGCTATACATATAAAAACAAAAGTTAAACCTACAAAAAATAGATATTTTAAATTATAAAAACTAGCATTATTAACATTTACAGAATACTTATTTTCTGCAATACTTTCTACATCCACATCAGATTTATCACTTAAACAAGATGGAAAATTATGTTCTTCTTTACGATAAGCATCACTAACGGTAGTATCTGGTAAATTAATATCTTCATCCCAAACAAAATCACAATCACAACATTGGAATTTCATTTTCTGATTTTTAAGTAAGGTATCATCAACATTAAAAGTACTACCACACTTAGGACATCGAATAATCATAATAACCCTCAAATTAACAAATATTCACAAAAAGGAATTATAAATATATTACAAAAATTTTCAATTCATTTAATAAATATTTGTATTTCTAAAAAATTTCAGTATGATTAAAACAAGAGGAAAAAATGCAAAAACCAAATATAACAAATACTGAACAAACACAAAAAAAATCTATTATATTACTACAAAATATTGGTCTAAAATATGATACAGGACCAGAAGTGTTAAAAGATATAAATTTAGATATAAAAAGTGGAGAATTTTACTTTCTTACTGGCCCAAGCGGTGCTGGTAAGACTTCTTTATTAAAATTATTGCATTTGGCACATAAACAAACCAGGGGCAAAATCAGACTATTTTCAAAAGATATCGATAACTTAAAACACGATGAAATTGCAAAAATAAGACGTCGTATAGGTGTGGTATTCCAAGACTATGAATTATTAAATCACCTATCAATAATGGATAATGTTTCCTTACCACTAAAAATTGCTGGTAAAAGCAATAAATATATAGAAGATCATGTACCTGAATTAATCAAATGGGTAGGATTAGAAAAATTTATAAATGAAAAACCGACATACCTTTCTGGTGGTCAGCAACAAAGAGTTGCTATTGCAAGGGCGGTAATAAATAACCCAGATATAATAATTGCCGACGAACCAACTGGCAACGTAGATGAAGAAATGGCAAAAAAACTTTTATTTTTATTTTTAGAATTAAATAAACGAGGAACCACAATAATAATCGCTACTCACAGTGTAAATTTAATAAAACAATTCAAATTTCCAGTCCTTCATATAAAAGATGGGCATCTATATAAAGAATAAGGTTAAAAATGTTTAAAACAGACATAGCTTTCAAATCAGATTTAAATAAAGGATTTCTTCCTTTTATCACAGCATTTATGGTTTTCATTGCTTCAATAATATTTGCAACTGCATTAATTGGAAACAATATTACAACCAATTGGCATAAATACTTAAAAAACAACATAACTATACAAATACTACCTGATCTAAAAGCAAAAAATCCAAAAAAAGAAATAGAAAATAGAATAAATAATATAGTATCAATACTAAAACAAACACCTGGAATAAAATCTTATTCTGTAATCAGTAACGAAGAAACAACAAATCTATTAAAACCTTGGATAGGAACTTTCAAACTAGATATTCCGCTTCCAAGAATTATTAATATTGAAACATCAACTACTGCACTTCTTAACAGTTCTATGTTACAAAAAGAAATAGAAAATTACTCAAAAAATATAAAATTTGAAACTTACAGCAATTGGATGTATGAACTTCAAACCAGTATCCGTGCAGTACAAATATTATTGGGACTAATAGTCTTTATAATATTAATAACTACTGCCATAACAATATCTTATACTACGCAATCAGGATTTAATATAAATAAAAAAGTCATAAATATTATGCATATGGTTGGTGCTACAAATAATTATATTGCAAAACAATTTTCAAAACGAATGATGAACCTAGCATTAATAGGTGGTATTAGTGGATATTTATTTTCTTGTTTAATAATATTTATGATAAAAACTTCTACCTACTATATAACCAATAAAGTAATTATCAATTTTGATTTTCCAATAACAATATATCTATACGTATTAATAATACCAATAATTGCGGGAGTCATTGCAAAAATAAGTGCTATACTTACAATAAATAAAAAATTAAAAAATATGGAATAAAAAATGGATTTAAAAACCTACCATACAGAAATTCGAAAATTAAAACATCTTTCATCAAAACAAATTAAACTGAAAAAAAAACTTATTTTAGTTTTTTTCATTATATCTGCATATATTATTGGATTTTTATATTTTGCATTAACAATAAAATATGAACCAAATGACAAATATTCAAAAACAGATGCAATCATAGTATTAACCGGAGAAACAAAGCGTATAACCGAAGGGATAAAGGAATTATCAAATAATCTTGCCAATAAATTATTTATATCTGGTGTCCATTATTCTGCACCAATAAAACTTATAATACAGCAAACCATTGATGATTTAGGGAAAGACAATATTGAAATAAAAAATACTTTAATAAATAAAATTGAAACAGGAAAAGCTGAAAATACCATAGAAAATGCCATAGAAAGTATGGCATGGATAGAAAAAAATAATATAAAAAGCATCAGACTTATAACATCATTTTACCATATTCCACGTTCCAGATTATTATTTAATAAATATCTACCTAACACTATAATAATAGACCACCCAATAAAATTATCCAACTTTGGAAATCATATATTTGAAAATACAAAAATATTTTTCCTAATATTCAAAGAATATAACAAAACCATTGCAACCTATCTATGGAATATTTCTGGGATAGAAGCAGAAACAGTTCTAAAATTCAAAAACAAAAGGCAAATAAATGACTAAAATAACTAGTAATAAAATTTATAAAAAACCAAAATTAACAATAGGAATAATTATAAGATCTATAATTTTCAATTTTTGTTACTTATTTTTATCTATACTATTTTCCGTATCTGCCCTTATAAATATGTTTGGGAAACCTATCTATACTTTATATGTTGCCAAAATATGGAGTAAAAGTTCCCTATTCCTTTTAAAACACATATGCAAACTAGATTATAAAATAACAGGAATGGAAAATATTCCAACAAATACAAATGTTATCTTTGCATCAAAACATCAATCTGCCTGGGAAACAGTTGCATACCAAGCTTTTTTCTATCCAACAGTATTTATGTTTAAAAAGGAACTTCTTTTCATACCTTTATTTGGAATAAATTTACTTAAAAGTGGTAATATCCCTGTAAAACGAGGAACTACAACAAAATCTACATTAAAAAAATTACAAACAACTTTCGAAAAAAAACTTAAATCCAGAAATATAATAGTTTTTCCCGAAGGCACCAGAACAAAAATAGGTGAAACTGATCAATATAAATCCGGATTAAGTTTAATAGTAAAAGGACTAGATACGACAATTATACCAATAGCAATGAATTCAGGATTATTTTGGGGTAAAAAAAGCTTCATAAAATATCCAGGAACTATTGAAATATATATATTAAAAGGAATAAAAACTAAAAATATGTCTCCCAAAGATATACAAGAAAAACTAATATCTGCAATAGAAACAAAAATGCACGATATTACATAAATGTCATAAAAAAAGATTATTCATAATACCAACCTGGATCCTGACATTCAGCATACTCACACCTTTTATACAAATTACAATACCAACCAGGAACTAAATCTTTACTTCCTCCTATATTAGGATATTTATTATGTATTATCTTATATAAATCACAATATGCATAATGAAGCCCTCTAAATATAACACTCAATGGAGTCTTCATAGTTATATCAATACCACCTATTTTTAACATTCCTAAATCTTGAATTATTTTTTTATTAACATTCCTTACAATAATATCCTTTAAAAACATACCTTTATCGCTATTCCAATAATACCCTTTTGTCAAACTTTTCATAGAAGTAAACTCTGCCCTCGCACCAAGCGTTAACGTATCAACATATAATTCTTGTAATTTAAGTTTTCCAGGATTCGGATTCAAAGGGTCATCTCCGCTACCTTTAAATAAAATTTTTCCATCCACTGTCATAATTGTTGGTTGATAAGAATTATCAGAAACAGAAAATTTTTCTGTAATTATAGAACGAAGTTCATTCATTTTATTATCCGATAAAACTTTTAAACCAAATAAGTACAAACCTAAATCTAAATATATATTTTTTGCGAACCTATCCACATACTCCATAAACTCATCTTTAATTGCTTCTGTAAACTTAGCCGCAATAACATATATATTCGCATCCCTATCCAATTTTAAATTTTTTGATATTGTGATATTAGAAATAGAACTTAATCCTTTTAAAATAATACTTCCTATATCCATATTATTTATAACAAATAAATGTTTAACATCATATATATTATTCAAATTTAAATATAAATCTGTCTGCATAGTCGCAGTCCCATAATTTGGAACCCTGGAAATATATTTATAATCTTTTTTTGATAGTCCCGTTTTAACAACTAAACTAGTATCATTTATATCATTATTAACACTCCAGGGTTGAATTGCCAATTGCCAAGACGGAGCATAAACTAAATCGCCCTCTACATATCCGACAAATCCTTTTGAAACTTTTACTATATCATGTAAACGAAGCGGTGGAATTTTATCATTCCCTGTTGCAATAATTATTGCATCATAAACAAAATTTAAATCTGCATCTTTACTTACCTTAACCCTAACTTTATAGGTTTGATCCAATATATTAACTTTTTTAAAACTTTTAGGAAGTCCACTATCAACTAATTCAGAAAAATCTATATCCTGTAATCCTTCTTTTATATCAGGTCTTTTCTTCAAATATACTTCAACTGCACCTTTTAACCTTAATAAATCTTTTGCCACCTTTTGATTTCTAATATTATCTGTTCGCTTTTTTATATCTTTCTGCATAAACGGGAAAATCACCATCATTATTGCCAGCATTAATAAAACTTCCAGCAATATTCCACCAGAACAAGATTTATCAAATTTACCAAATTTTTTATTTTTAATAATTTTTTTCATTTTTATTTATACAACTAATCAACATTACAACTATTTTTAAAAATTCCATTTTCATCAAAACAAAACTTATTTTTTATAAGTCTATCAATACTTTTAAAATCTTCCTCTGTAGATAACAAAAAGCTAAAAGTATCTATTTCTCTCTTTCTACCTTTTATATTTCCTATTTTCACATCCAATGCTTCGCATCCATTTTCTTGAAAGAATAAAATTCCACCAGAAATATTACTAGAACAAGTCACAGAATCCATACTGAACTTTTCCGCCACATTTAAAATTTTTGTTGTAAGTTTTAATTCTTTTCCTGGAACATCAGACGCAATCTGAATAAGAGAAGTACTCAAAGATGTATCAACAGATGGATTTTTCGTATTAGTAGCAATTTTTCCATCATTTATAGTAACAGCAGAATTATCCAAAGTTTCAGTAATCAAATTTTGTAGTTTCAACTTATTAAATGACGTTTTATCTCTAACTTCTAACTTTGGTTCTGTTTCACCAATTAAAGCTGTTTTAGAAATATTAGCACTAGGAATACTAAATTTTCCTACTTCCAAAAGTTTTTTAAAATAAATTTCTGGCGAAAAAATAGATGACATACTACCAAATTCTATATTAGATGCCTTATCAAAAATCACAGAATTTATAACATTAACCTTATCATACAAATCTACTGTTCCACCCGTAACTTTTAAAACAGCAGAATTTTCTTCCTTACCCATTAAACTGGACGCAAAAATATCTTTAATATTTTTAATTGAATTAAACCCAAGGGATAAATCTCGTCCCATCACATTTCCATTAACACCACCCTGTGCATTTCTATACAAAAATAAATTACTTACATATTCTTTTTCCAATAACGTATCATCTATCTTAAGAACCGCATAATTATCACCATCTTTATAGGTAAATACATTATTCACAAGCACATCTCGAAAACCTATACTCCAATCATTATTTATACTACAAACACAAACTGTACTGGTACATGTTCCACATCTTTCAGAAACTGCATAACCTATATTATCTTCTACATATTGTAAAACTTTACTAAAATTAGCCATATCCAGGCCAAAAAAATTCATTTTAATAACCGCATAAACAAAAACTTTACCTTCTTTATCCTTAATATACTTAATTGCAGAATTTTTTAATAAATCTTCACTTATAACTTGTTCTAATCCAAAAGTAGAAAGATCCGAAACTAAAATCTGACCACTAGCATTATTATGCCAATCTTCACGTTTTGATGCTGCATACGCAGAAAGAGATTTTGTAAATTGTTTTAATTGCTTCGCAATATTCAAATACTTTATATCACCAATATCCTTAAACGCCAACTTAATTACAACAGGGGTCAACATAGACATTATACCCATTGCAAGTATTATTTCCATCATGGAAATACCACCATCGCCCTTAAATTTAAAACTAAACTTAAACAGCTTTTCAGACTTAAATTTCAAATATTTAAAAAATCTAAACTTCATAAATAGCTCAATAATTTATCCCCCAGATGCAGCATACCTATGTATCGCACGCCTGATAGTTTTGGCAATATTAAAAATCACATCTGACATCATATGAACACTTCCTCCTTTAAAAAACTTTATATCATCAACCTCACTTGTACCACTTAAATTCAGTGTTACATCATTTATCAGTTCAATATTACCATGACTATCCTTCTGTTCATCTGCAATATAAATAAATGCATCATCACTAGACACATTATTCATAAAAATATTGCCAAGTATATTTTTATCCACTTTTGATGATGCAACCGCTCTATTCGCAACAATTTTCTGAACTTCTGTATATTCAGGACTATTCCATCTATTAACAATAAAATCACCAGAAATATCTGCACTTTTTTGAATTAATAAAGATTGTGTTTTTAAATCAGTAGTATTTAAATTAATACTATCAACCTCGGTCGGTTCATCATTTAAAACCTTTAATGAATTCATATAAATACTTCCACCATTTGTTCCTAATTTATCCCTCGCATACACTGGAAATTTATTATTATCAGTTACTATATGGCCACCATCACTATTATTATATTCCAAAAAATTACCTATAGTAAAATCTTTACTTTTAACAAGCGCCTTATCAACTGACAATAAATTTATATTACTTTTACTATCAATAGACATACCATTTGCATAAAAATTTTTCACATTTTTTATATCATGATTTGCCATATACAAATCAACCAACATAGTATTAAATAACCTGGCCTTAACTGGATCACCAGGCATCTCAGACAAATGCAAAAAATCCGACTGGAAAAATGCATCATTAACATACATTATTAAAATACCTGCTTTCGTTTCTTTTGCAAGACCAGCCAACACTGATTTTAAAATTTCATCCATCTTTAAATCGCCTAAAAATTGGCCATCTTCTGCCATAATAGAACCCTTATCAAATAAAAATTGCCCTATTCCATTCAATGTAAGTTCATCTATACATCCTTTGGCTTCACAACTTGCAATAACAACTGCCTGCACTTCATCCCGAGATCTATTCGTAATAAATGAATATTCCTGCCCAAATCCATTTACATTAGATGTTTTTACCCTATCATTACCCAAATAATCATTCAAAAAGGCCTTCATTTTTTTCGATTTAATAATAACACTTTCATCTCCTATATTCAAAGTATCAGGACAACTGGAAGTATCTTTCCAACATGTAACCCCTTCTGGAATAGTCGTTTTATCTCTTTCAAAAACAACAAACGAACTAACCGCCCTTTGTAATTTTTCCATATCAGAAATAACTTCTTCTCTTTGTATTTCTTCATTATACTTTTTTATCTGATTTAAAATAAGTGGAGCCATCAATACCATAAGGCCTAGACCAAGCAAAACCTGAAACAAAACTGCTCCAGATGCTTCTTTATTACAAATTGATTTACTAAAATTCCTCATACACCCCTCTTAATAAACAGGATAATACTAAAACATAACAAAAAATAAAGAAAAATTTGAAAATAACAATTTTTTTGATATAATAGGTCACGGAGGAAAAAATGTCAGATACTAATAATTCATTTAAAAATCGAAATTTCTTACTTATTATATCATCTATAATTATTATAGGTATATTGTTAACCTTTGCACATTTTTTATATATCAGCAATCTTGA
Source organism: uncultured Alphaproteobacteria bacterium (assembly GCA_963544995.1). Taxonomy (GTDB): domain Bacteria; phylum Pseudomonadota; class Alphaproteobacteria; order Rs-D84; family CACZYB01; genus CACZYB01. Next base: position 25,304 of record CAUUHH010000004.1, read on the forward strand.
AACAAAAATAATAAATCATAAAAAAAGACAATTGGAATATATAAATAAGAAAAATAATATTATTCCGAAATCAATAAAATATATAAATGGATGGTTAATCGGAGATATAGAGGCAATAAAACATCTCCTAAAAATCAATATACTCACAAAATCAGAAACCAACAAAAACGAAAATTTAATCTATAACAATGAAATGCAAAAAATTGTTATTATGAACGATTTAATGAATATAGCAGAAAAAAATTTATACCTAAAACATGACCGTATTTTTAAAGAATTAAACGAAAAATTTAAACGATTTTACAGATTATCTATGCATTCATTCAACGAATGTAAAAAATTATCAAATAAACTATTGCATTATTCTCCAAAATCCAAATACAAGGATATAAAAAATTTAATATGCACAGATGAAAATCTAAAATTCAAAGTTCCAGAAACAATAGAGGCAAAAAATGGCATACAACAAAGAAAATATCTTTTGTAAAATTATAAATAAACAGGCACCTGCAACAATAGAATTTGAAAACGATTCTACATTAGTTATTCAAAATTTATACCCAAAGGCAAAATACCATCTACTTGTCATTCCAAAGGGAGAATATGAATCCTATACAACATTTGGGACAAATGCAACCGACAAAGAAAAATTAGATTTTTTCAATGCAATAAATTACATAATAGAAAAATATAAACTAGACGATGCTGGATACAGACTTGTTGCAAATACAGGATATTATGGTGGACAATCAGTCCCTCATTTTCACTTACACATAGTAGGCGGTGAAAAACTTATAGAATTTGGATACTAAATTGCAAAAATAATTACCTATTTTTACGAAGAACTATATAAAAAGCTCCATTTCCACCATCTTTAATACTTGCATTATTAAAGTATAAAATTTTTCCAGAAATATCCGGATTTTGTAACCACCCTTGCAAATTTTGTCTTATAACACCAGTCCCTTTCCCCTTATTCCCGACACCGGTTATAATCAACAAATTTCTAACTCCATTATCAAAATTATATAAAATAAAATCTATTAATTTTAAATATGCAATATCAAGTGTCATCCCATGCAAATCCAGTCTTGCATCAATACTAAAATTTTTTTTAAATTTTAAATAAGTTCTTCTATCTATCCCTCTACTATCACCTAAAACCACTTCCTTTTCAGGAAATATTCTTGAATTTTTCAAAGTATCAAAATTTTTAATAAAATTATAACTAATATTACTTCTTTTATTATTATTCGAAAAACTAGCTTTATTATTCTTCCCAAGATATAAATTTCTAAAATTTATTGGCTTAACCTGTTTTACAAGATCAAACCACAAATCACCATCATCAACAACAGATTTTAAAATCATAAAAAAAATAAACCTAAAAACTTGGTGCTGTCTGCGGGATTCAAACCCACGACTTCCAAATTACGAATTTGGCACTCTATCAACTGAGTTAAGACAGCAATAATAATAAAACACTATCCTACCGATTTTACAAACTTGTCTGTTTCTATATGCTTCAACGTACCTTTTAACATACCACCTTTTTCAACTACAAGATTTGCATAATTGATTTTACCTTTTACCTCACCTGTTTCATAAACATATAAAACATTTGAAACTGTAATACTTCCATCAAATACACCACTAATATGTGCTTCTTCTACTTCGGCATTACCAGTAAAACTTCCTCCATAAACTATATCTAAATATTTTGCACCATTCAAATTTGCTTCCAAGGTACCTTCCACAACTAAGCTTTCACAAACATCAATTGCTCCACTTAATTTTATATTTTTACCAACTATCAATTGTTTGCCATCTGGTTTTGGCATCACTGTATGCCCTTTTGAAATACCTTTTGCAAATGAAGATTTAGGCTTCATTAAATTATCCAATAGTTCATTTTTTTCTTTAATATCCATTTATATCTCCAATAATAAACGACAATATTAATATACTTATATTTTTCACTAAAAGCAATTACCAATTACAACTTTAATAAAATTAAAATTTATATAGATTTTTAAAATTATATATTCTATAGTCCAATCAAGAAGAGAAGATTAAGAGGAAGGGAGAAAAAATTGAAATCAAAGCAAGAAACAATCCAAGAAATTGCATATTTTATGTGGCTTAATCGCGGTAAGCCAGAAGGGAAAGATAAAGAAATTTGGGCCGAAGCAGAAGGTGTTTATAATATAACCGAAGCAGGTCTTATAACTTCAAAAACTAAATCTACTACAACTAAGACAAGAAGTATAAAGGCCTCTAATACAAAAAAAACTGATGAGATAAAGAAAAATTCAAAGAAAGAAAATACAAAAAAAGTTTCTGTATCAAAAATAATTCCTATTATTAAAACAAAAATTAATGGAAATAAACCTACTGTAAATAAGGCAAAAACAAAAATCAAAATTGTTCTTGGAAAGAAAAAATAATTGTATTTTATAAATATTTTCAGTGCAGTATTAAAAGCTGCACTTTTTTTATATTTTTATTTCATTAAATTTAATTTCATGCTATAATACCAGAACGAGGGGTATAATGAAAAAGATAACAAATATAAAATATCTAATAACCAGCTTATCTTTAGCTCTATTTATGCTATTCAGTATAAATGCATTTTCTGCCAGCAAGAAAAAGAAATCTAAAAAAATATCTGCAGCTTGCCTTACTTGTTTAAACTCTTTTTCACCTGAAACCTTAACTTTTACCAGAACACCAAATAAATGTACTCGAATTGTAACCGGTTGCACAAGCACTGATTATACAAACAATTGTGAAAAGGTTATAAATGAGTGTTTCCAATACAATTGTCAAAACCCAGGTGAATGTTCCGATGAACAAGCAAACAAATCTTTACTATTTGGATGTCTAAAAGCTGAAAATAAATTTATGCCATTCCAATGTGCCAGCTATATTGCTGGTAAAGCATCCAGCTATGCTAAATCACAAACACAAGCTCAAGAAATGGAAAGGATAAAGGCTGAAAGCGAAAGTAAAAAGGCCGAGGCAGATGCCGAAATTGCAAAGGCCGAAGCAGCAAAGGCACAAAGCGATGCTGAAATTAAACAAAAACAACTAGAGGAAGAAACAAAACAAAGAAAAGCTGAATTAGAAGCTCAAAATGCAATTGCATTAAAAGAAAAGGAATATGAATTACAAAGAAAGGAAAAAGAACAAGAACGAAAAAGACAAAAAGAGGAAGAAAAAGAAATAAAAAACAGCAAACCTAATGTAAAATATGCCAATCTAATAAAAGATGTAAAAAAATCTATATCAAATGCCAGAAATACTATTTCTCATGCCTTTAACTTACTTGGCCTTACAAAAACAAATGAGATACAAAAGCAGGGAAATATTATGTTTTTCCCACCTCAAATAATATCTACCTATCCAATATATATAAACAGCAATAATCCAAAAGTAGAAAGATTATTAAAGGCAAGTAAATACCAAAATTCACCTAATTTTGTGTGTACCAGAGATACCACCGAAACAGCAATCAGGAATGATATAAATTCTATTTATAATACACTTAATCAATCAAAAGAACGTATTACAACCGGCATATCAGAAATAGAAGCAAATAATGAAGATGAGGAAGCTCAACAAACTGTACCAGAAGACAAGATTGAAACATTATCAAATATCCAAGATTTATTAACAGAAGCAATCACAAAAATAGATACCAAAAGGGCAGAATTAAAAACTTCATGTTCCACCAGATGTGCTGGTTTTTCCTCAATGAATATTGATAACTCTTCCCCAGAATTAAAATTTGACGAAAAGGGAAACATTATAAAATCAGAGGATAAAAAAGATCCTAATGAATATTCGTGTAAAGAATTTGATGAACCAAAAACCGCTGATGGTACCATGGATTTTTCATCATTATTAAATAATAAAACATCCCTAAACGAATCTTTAGGTGGTATTGGCGCAAAAGTAATGAAACTAACCCGAAGGGTAAGTGAAGCAGTAATCACAACAGATATGGAATTAGAAAAATTAGACATAGAGGTTCAATTAAGTAAGACAAAATCGTCTTCCTTTGCTTCTGGTAACTACATCGCATCTAACTGTGTAGTATATTTAAGAGATCCTAAAAACTATGCAAATTGCATGCAAAATTTATTAAATAGCCAATTACAAAAATTAATGGCAACACCAAATAATACAAATCTTAAAAATCAGGTAAACAAGTCTGTTAAAGATGTAATAGCAAATTTACAAACTAATTATTATGATAAAATACACAACGATAAAATATATTGTCCTACAGAAAATGCAATAAAAGGCTATCAACCAGTTGACATACCTGACATAAACCAACTTAATAATTGTATCGTAAGTATAAATCAAATTTTAAATAAGTTTAAAGATGAAAATTTAACTAATGGATCAAATACAGGAATATATATTTCAGGAATATCCGGAAATAGGTTGATAAGTAACGGTATGGTATTAACAGCCCAAGAAGTAATAAGTAAACTAATTACAGTAAACACACCTAAGGGATGCAATTTAACAGTTGAATATGATACAACTATCAATTATGGACAACAAACAAAAACAGCATCCCTTGAAAAATCATACATAACATGCAACTGTTCAACCAACAGTGCTATAACCATTTCATCAATAAATTCAGGAAATACTAATATATGTAAATAATCAAATATGAATTTTGATTCGTTCAACCGCTTTATACCCAAAATATGTATTAATTCTATCTATGATTGTCGGAAACTGATATTGAGCTATTGCCAAAACCGATTGAACTTTTACCCTTACATACAAGATTCCATTAATACGTTCCTTAAACGGAAATGAAATTTTAACCGGCACAATCATTGATGCAAATTGCATTCCCACTATATCATTCCAATTAGAAATAATATCAGTATTTATAAATCCATATTTCCTACCAAATTTTTTAATAACATTCATTAATGAATTATCAATTTTACTTGGAAATGCAATCCTAGATGATTTTGATGCAATGGGCTTTTCTATATAATCTTCGGAATAAATATCTACTCCATCATTAATTTCATCTAAAGACTCTTTACTAGAAAATTTACCCATAACAAAAAATCTACTTATTATATTTACTATTCAATTCCAAAACTTTATCACTGGATATTTTCATAAACACACTATCAGGTAAAATAAAATTAGCCCCTGCTTTTATAAAATTCAATTCCTTATCAAAATCATAACCAATCCATGACAAATCAGAATTCAAACAACTTAAAATTTTACTACTAGTATTCGGAATAATCGGCAACGCCAAACTCATAAATATTCTTATTAAATTCATTGCAAAAACCAGTATTTCACCTGCTTTTTCACTATCTGTCTTATACACACTCCATGGTGCAATTTCATCAATATAGGTATTACCCAAAACCCAAATTGCCCTTAATTCAGAAACAGCTTTTCTAAATTCCATCTGTTTTAAATAATTTGTATAATTTTTAATTTTAATTGCTAAATCTTCTTTCACTTTTATTTCTAATTCATTATTTGCATTATTATGCAAAACCTTATTACCAAATTTTGAATTATAAAATTTTAAAACCCTTAAAATAAAATTACCCAAAACATCATTTAAATCTTTGTTTATTTCTTCCGCAAATCTTTCAAACGAAAAATCTGTATCATCAGCTTCCGGAGCATTTTTAATAAGCCAATATCTCCAATAATCTGATGGGAACTCCTGTATTGCACTATCTGCAAAAATTCCACGCCCAACGGATTTTGAAAATTTTCCACCATTAAAATTTAAATAACTTAAACCTTTTATAACATCAACTTTTTTATAATCATCTGACGCTCCAATTAATGTAGCAGGAAACATAACTGAATGAAATGGGACATTATCCTTTCCCATAAATTGAACTAATTTTACTTTATCTGCACCATTACTATTATACCACCATTTTAAATAATCATCACCCAATAACTCTTTTGTAAACGAAATATACCCTATCGGAGCATCAAACCAAACATAAAATACTTTATCTTTCATATCTGGAAACACAGACAAAGGAACATCAACACCCCACTTTAAATCACGCGTAATACATCTATCACTAAGGCCCTCTGCCAACCATTTATTTGCAATTCCAATAGTAAGCTTATTCCAACTTCTAGTTTCTATCCAACTCTTAACTTTACTACTTAAATCAGAAAGCTTTAAATACAAATGTTTAGTTTTTCTTACCTGTAAATTACTACTACCTGAAACTGCAGAAACAGGATTTATTAAATCCTTTGGATCTAATACCTTGGTACAAGATTCGCATTGATCACCCCTTGCATTTTCTGCCCCACAATAAGGGCAGGTCCCAATAATATACCTATCTGGTAAAAACATATTATCATCAACAGAAAAAACTTGTTCTACTTCTTTTTCATACAAATATCCATTTTCAAACAACTGCTTTGATATTTTCTGGGTAATTTCTGAATTTACATGTGAAGATGTCCTACCAAAATAATCAAATGATAAATCAAATTTCTTATATATCTCTTTATGCAAATTATGATATTTCGTGGTATAATCTAAAACATTAACACCTTCTTTTTTTGCACCCAATTCTGATGGTGTTCCATGTTCATCCGTACCACAAATATAAATAACCTCATTACCAATCAATCTATTAAACCTAGCATAAACATCACTAGGCAATAAACAACCAGCCAAATGCCCTAAATGAGGCACTCCATTAACATACGGCAATGCAGATGTAACAAGTATTTTTTCTTTATCCATAATAAACCCATAAAATAAATAATAAAAAATTTTATAAAATATATATTTAAAATTCAATAAATACAAACAATCTTACAAAATTATCTCCCTTATAATCGTATCCAAGATATTCCTCCCTTTTACACTAGTTCTAATATATGATTTAGTTAAAATTAACAATTTTTCATTTACAAATCTTAAAACTAAATTTTTATTTAAAATTTTCCATACATCAAACCCAATATTATAAAAAAAATCATTAAAATTTATCCCCTTATTCTTTCTAAGACCCATTATAATCAGTTCTTTCGCCCTATTCTTTTTACTTATATTTTTTAAAATAATACCATTGAATAAAATTTGCTCACTCCATTTTGAAACAGTTTTATGATTCTCAGTAAAATAAAATCTATTATCTATTTTAATCCTGCCTGCGGCACTTACTCCAACCCCTATATAATCCCCACCATTCCAATAATTTAAATTATGCCTGCTTTCAAAGCCAGTTTTTGAATAATTAGAAATTTCATATTGTTGAAACGTTTTTTTCAAAAATTTATTTGTATATTCAAACATATTAACAGCAACCTTTTCATCAATAGGAACAAATTTACTTTTCTTCATCATATTATAAAGCACAGTTTTCGGTTCTATTATCAATTGATATAAAGATAAATGTTGCACTGGTAAAGATGATATTTGTAATAATTCCATTTGCCAATCATGCAAAGTTTGTCCCGGTAACGCATAAATAAAATCGCAAGAAATATTATCAAAATAATTATTAGCCAGCTCTAAAGTATAAAAAGCATCCGAAACGCTATGCACCCTACCTAAAAATTTTAAAGTCTCTTGATTTAATGATTGAATTCCTACTGAAACCCTATTAACCCCAGAACAATAAAATCCATACATTTTTTCTTTATTAACTGTTGCAGGATTCACCTCTAACGTAATTTCAACATCATCAGAAATATTAAAATTTTTATAAATAAAAAGTATTATTTTTTCAATAAAATATACGGGAGCAATAGAAGGCGTTCCACCGCCAAAATAAATACTTTTAACATTTCTATTTCCTAACAAAGATTTATATTGCTCTATCTCTTTTAAATAAACAGACAGTATATTATTAAAATTATAATCATAATCATCATCACAAACAGGAAAACTTATAAAATCACAATAATTACACTTTGATAAACAAAACGGGAAATGTATATAAATACTAACAGATTGCATAGGCAAAAACTAAAATTTTCTATCTACCTCTATATTAAACACATTTTCATCTACAACATTATCAACAACTTCCAAAATCTCTACTTTCTCTTTAATCTTAACTTCAACTTCTTCTATCTTGGGTTTAGAAGTTGCCTTTACAGTTTTAGGAGTATTTAATTCTTGCTCCTTAAGTTTTTCTAAATACTCTACAAACTTAGAAATCGCAACAGATCTATGGCTTATTAAATTTTTCTCTTCACTTCCCATTTCTGCAAATGTTGCACCATAACCATTCGGAATAAACATAGGATCATAACCAAAACCTTCTACTCCACGCGGACTAGGAGATACATATCCATTACAAATCCCAGTAAAAGTATTAATATCACCATCTTTATTAACAAAAGCAATAACTGTTGTAAAACTTGCACTTATATCCTTATTTTTTTTATCTTCCCTATCTTTCATGCGTGAATACAATTCTGACATTGCATTTTCATAACCACCCATTTCTTCTGCAAACCTTGCAGAATAAAGTCCAGGAAATCCATCTAAAATATTTATACTAAAACCACTATCATCACTAACAACTGGTAACTTTGTTTTTTTTGCAACCAATTCTGCCTTTATTTTTGCATTTTCTTCAAATGTAGCTCCCGTTTCTTCTATTTCAAAATCACTACCTAAAATTTCCTTATATGGAACAAGTTTTATTCCAAATGGTTTTAATATATTTCTAAATTCATCTATTTTATGTGAATTGGCACTGGCAACAACAAATTTTTGCAATTAAATTCTCCTATACAATTATTCTTCTAATTTTCCATCATAAAAATCTGAAAATTTAAAGTATTCTCCCACAAAAGAAACCTTAACTTCACCTGTCGGACCATGTCTTTGCTTAGCAATCAAAATTTCCGCCATATTTTCTATCTTTTTCAGCCTACTTTGCCACTTTACATATTCCTCACTATTAGGATCAGCAGATGTAGGCATTTTCTTTTGATGATAGTATGCTTCCCTATAAACAAACATAACACTATCTGCATCCTGTTCTATAGAACCAGATTCGCGAAGATCTGAAAGTTGTGGCTTTTTATCATCCCTTTGTTCTACCATACGGGATAACTGCGATAGAGCAATAACTGGAACATCCAGTTCTTTTGCCAACATCTTAAGTCCTCTTGTTATCTCAGAAATCTCTTGCACCCTATTATCAGAACGCCTTCCAACAGCAGAATTTATCAACTGAATATAATCAACAACTATAAGAGACAATCCTTTTTGACTACTTTTGATACGCCTAGCCCTAGTCCTCATCATAGGAACAGTAATATCAGGTGTATCATCAATAAATATAGGAAAATCTTTTAATGCTCTTTGAAATTCGATAAGTCTATTAAACTCATCTTCGGTAATACTTCCATTCCTAATTTTATTACCATTAACCTCTGCATTGGTTGATAAAATACGAGACGCCAACTGATCTGCCGACATTTCTAAAGAAAAAAACAAAACAGGTCCCTGTAATTTTTTTGGTCCTCTACCATTTAAAACTTCATTTGCAACATTAACCGCTAAATTAAGGGCAAGTGCAGTTTTCCCCATGCCTGGCCTACCAGCAATTATCAATAAATCAGATGGATGAAATCCACCAAGTTTACTATCCAAATCTTTAATCCCTGTCGAAATACCTGAAATGGAACCATCCGCTCTATACGCTTCCTCTATTATCTGCATAGAAGTAGAAAGAGTATCAGAAAGCCCTCTTGGCCCATTAGAATTTTCACCAAACATAGAAAGTTCATAGAGCTTTCCTTCAGCATTATCTATCTGCTTTTCTGCAGATAATTCTTCATTCTCACTACTTCCGCCAAAGGCATCATTTACTATATCTGTCCCTATTTCTATTAAATTACGTTTAACGGCACATTCATAAACAAGTCTACCATAATCATTAACATTAATAATTGAAACTGCAGAACTCGCAAGACTTGATAAATAATCAACACCACCCGCTATATCAAGAACACCATTACTTTCCAAATAATGCTTCAATGTTATTATATCAACCAAATGCCCTTTTGACATAATTTTCAAAATTGCATCAAAAATTTGCTGATGCATCTTTTCTGTGAAATGCTCAACTTTTAAATAATCTATAACTTTATCAAGAGCCCTATTATTAGTAATAATTGCAGATAAAACAGCCTGCTCTGCCTCCACACTTGACGGAGGCTTTCTCAAAAAATCACCACTTAAATTACCTGAATTTTTATCCAACAATAAATCCTAAAAAAATATAAGGCAAAATATAGTATTTAAAATAAAAAATTACAAGAAATAAAAAAAAGTCCTTTAAACTAATAAAGGACTTAAAAATAAATAAAGAAAAAATACTACTTTTCTTCAGATACAGTTTCTTCGACTTCTACAGATTCTTTCTTACCAGATTCAGCTTTCTCTAAATCAGCTTCAGCAGTCTCTTTTTTATTTTTCTTTTCTTCTGCTTTCTTCACTTCCATTGCAGCTTTGGTTTCTGCAACCTTAGCCTCTTCTTCAGATCTTGCTACATTAACTTTAATAACTTCAACAATTTCTGGATGAAGTGCAACCTTAACACTATAAATACCTATCTCTTTTATTGGAGTATCAATAGTAATTTTACTGTAATCAACATCTGCACCAAAATTTTTCAAAACAGCAGATAAATCTCTCGTGGAAACAGAACCATATAAATGACCTGTATCACCAGCTTGTCTTATAACAACAAAAGACTTACCTTTAATTTTATCTGCAATAGAAACTGCAACTGACTTTGCTTCATCACTTGATTTCTGAAGCTCTGCTTTCTTTGATTCAAAATAAGCTAAATTAGCTTTATTAACACGAAGCGCCTTCTTAAATGGTATAAGAAAGTTTCTTGCATAACCATTTTTAACCTCAACCCTATCACCTAAATGACCGAGTTTACCAATTTTTTCTAATAAAATAACTTCCATTTCAAACTCCTAATCATTATTTGCAACATAAGGAAGAAGAGCAAGATATCTAGCCCTCTTTATCGCATTTGCAAGTTGTCTTTGACCTTTTGCTGTTGTTCCAGAAATTCTTCTTGGAATTATTTTACCTCTTTCAGAAATAAATTTTCTAAGCAACTTTACATCCTTATAATCAACAACCAATGATTTCAATGGATCAACTTTTTTTCTAATAACTTTTTCTTGCATAGCCATCTTTACTTCCTTTCATCTCTTAAATCTTTTTGTAAAAGTATCGCTGACTGACCTTTCGTAGGTTTATCAAGCTTCACCACCATAAACCTAAGAACATTTTCAGTAAGCCCCAATTTTCTTTTAAATTCATTAAGAGCTACAACCGGAGCTTCCATTTCAAACAAAACATAATGCCCCTTTTTATTTTTCTTAATTTTATATGCAAGAGAACGAAGACCCCAATTTTCTTCCTTCAATATCTTTGCACCATTATCTGTTAGTATTTTTTTGTATTCTTCCGCAAAATCTGTAACCTGCTGAGCAGTAAAATCTTGCCTTAAAACAAAAACTGCTTCGTAAATAGCCATATATAAAACTCCCTACGGTTCATCAAAGGTAAAATTTTTAAATCTTCAAACCTCTTGAAAATCCTTTGAATTCATTTACTTTCCTATATAAATAAATCATATAAAAAGCAAAAAGGTGGCATTAAAATACTCCACCTTTCAAAAAAAATCAAGTTTTTTATTAAAACACTAATTTTTCTTAAATAATCCAACAACTTTATTACTATTTGGCTTACATGACTGTGCTGCAAGGCCAAGATCTAACACTTTAGTACCATTAATTTCAACCATACCAGCATCTTTTTGAGTAAGTAAATTATAAATTGTTATACATCTCTTTTTATCAAGATTACTAAACTCCAATCCAAAATAAGGTTTTGCATAAACAGAATTATCATTTGCACCATTTCCATTTTTATTTGCATGAACCAAAATTTTTGTTCCCCATGGATCTATTAAATTTATCTGATCTTTCATTTTATTTTTCAATGTAGATGTTATATTTCCAGTCATAGGAAAATCACGACCCAAATAGTAGGTATTAACCTTTTCAACTAAATCAGAAATTAAACTTTCTGCCTGTATATTTCTGGTCTTTTCAACAGAATTCATATACATAGTAATTGTTGATGTTCCTATCACTATCATAAGGCCAAGATAAAGTATCATTTCCATCATTGATCTACCAGCATCATTTTTATATTTCATAATTTTCTCCTTTTTAAATTTAAACTTTGATATAATATAATAAAATAAGACTCAATGCAAACTATAAATAAAATTTATGAATACTACTGAAAACTATTATTACGACAACTTACCACCTATATCTGATTATATAGAAAAATTCCAATTAAATGCATTAAAATCCTTGGGACAAAATTTTATACTGAATTTAAATATCACTGATAAAATTGCAAAATCCATACCAGATATAGAAAATTCCACAATAATAGAAATAGGTTCTGGTCCAGCAGGTCTAACACGTGCTTTGTTGCATAATAATGCAAAAAAAGTAATCGCAATAGAATACGATAAAAGAGCAATAGAAATTCTAAAAGAATTACAACAAATATATAAAGAAAAATTAATAATAATAAATGATGACGCATTAAAAATAGATTTTCAAAAGATAAAACAAGACTTTTCACCAAAAAACAGTATGAAAATCTGCGCCAACCTACCATACAATATTTCCATCCCTCTTACTATAAAATGGTTATACAATAGTGATATAATAGATAACATGACATTAATGTATCAATTGGAGGTAGGAAACCGAATAACCGCAAAACCAGAAACAAAAGAATATGGCAGAATTTCTATTATGTGCCAATTAAACTATAACACAAAAATTTTATTTAAGGTTCCAAACACCTGCTTTTCACCCAAACCAAAAGTAACATCTTGCATAGTTTCTTTTAATAAACTAAACAACAGACCAAATATAAAAGAATTAGAACAAATAGAAAATTTAGTAAAAATTTCCTTCTCAAAAAGACGAAAAATGCTACGTTCTACACTAAAAGAAATCTCTAACAACAAAAATATAACCGAAATATTAAATATTATAAAGGTAAAAGAAACCGACCGTGCAGAAAACCTAACACCAACACAATTTCAAAAACTTTCTAAATTAATAAATTCTTAAATATTAATACATTGATGATAAAACATTCCTATAATGTTTTAAATTCTTTATCGCCTTACCAGTTCCAAGCGCAACACAAAGAAGCGGATTATCCGCAATAGAAACCGGAAGACCAGTCGCCCTTCTTATAACAAAATCAAGGTTGCGAAGAAAAGCTCCACCACCAGTAAGAACTATTCCCTTATCAACTATATCAGATGCAAGTTCTGGCGCAGTATTTTCAAGAGCAGTTTTAATAGCCTCTATTATTTCTCTAACCGGTTCTTGCAAAGCGTCCGCTATCTGCGATTCGTTAAGAACTAATTCTCTAGGAATTCCATTCATCAAATCCCTACCTTTTATCTCTATACACCTACCCTCACCATTGGTATCATCAGGTATTGCACATCCTATCTCTTTTTTTATAATTTCTGCTGATCTTTCACCTATCAATAAATTATGATTACGTCTTACATAATTAATAATTGCCTCATCCATCTTATCTCCGGCAACCCTAACTGACCTTGCATACACGACACCACCAAGGGAAAGAACAGCAACCTCTGTCGTTCCACCACCTATATCCACCACCATTGAACCTGTTGGTTCACCAATAGGAAGCCCGGCTCCAATTGCCGCTGCCACAGGTTCCTCTATCAAAAATACTTTCCTTGCACCACTTACTTCTGCCGATTCCTGTATTGCCCTTCTTTCCACTGCAGTAGACCCTGATGGTACACAAATAACTACCTGTGGAAAAGTAAACGATTTTCTATTTAAAACTTTCTGAATAAAATATTTAATCATCGCTTCTGCGACTTCAAAATCAGCAATAACTCCATCTTTAAGGGGTCTAATTGCCTGTATATTACCTGGCGTCCTACCAAGCATTTTTTTTGCTTCCTCACCAACAGCTAAAATTTCCTTTCTACCTCTTTCCTCTTCACTAATTGCAACTACAGATGGTTCATTTAAAACTATCCCTTTATCGTTCATATATATAAGGGTGTTTGCTGTACCAAGGTCTATACCAAGATCCGATGAAAAAAAATTAGAAAACGCTGAAAACATAAATCCTCTCCAAAATCAAAAATAACTTGTTTCAAAAATATAAAATAAAACTTTTAAAATCACAAGGGAAAGTTACAAAACAAATCTAATTTTTTAACGGATTAAACTTACAAAACTTTCTTATATAACAATTTTCACAATCCGGATTTTTTGCCTTGCAAACATACCGTCCATACAAAACCAAATAATTAGAAATAAATGGCTTATATTTTGATGGTGTTATCCTATCCAAATCATTTTCAACATCTATTGGTGAAACCGATGCCAAAGGAACCAAATCCAATCTATGCACCAACCTTAAAACATGCGTATCAACACCAATTGTTCCAACTCCAAGCAATTCATTTAAAATAACATTGGCAGATTTTCTGCCTATCCCAGAAAGTTGCATCAAATCATCCCTATTTAAAGGTAAAACACCATTAAACTTAGAAATTAAAGCTTCCGACATTTCCATTATATGTTTTGCCTTCATATTAAACAAACCAACTTTCTTAATATAAAATTTCAGTTTATCTATCCCAAGGTCCAACATAGAAACTGGATTATCAACTATTTCAAATAATTCTTTTGTTGCAATATTAACTGACTTATCCGTTGCCTGTGCCGAAAGCAGAACTGCAACTGCAAAAGTATAAGGATTTTTATAATTCAACTCAGATTTTTTTGCCCCTATATTTTTTTCAAACAAAGCCAGCATTTCTAAAAAAGATTTTTTACCTATCAATCAAAATCCTCCGATAATTTCATATGAATATCATTTATTTCTTCTTTAATTGCATCTATCTTATTTTTTACAAAACTAATTTCATCTTCATTTTTTAAAACCAATATTTTCTTATTTAAATCAGATAACTCCAAATTTAACCTTTCTAAATCAAAATTTAAAACTCTTTCTTTTAATAATTTTTCCGCTTGCAAAGGATTTTTAAGTAAAGATTCTATTTCAAATTTTAACATAATATCAACTTTAAATCCTTTATCATTCAAGTATTGAATAATACTATCTCTTGTATGCGGATTAACAGAAATTTCACCTACAACTATATCAAAAATATTTTTATATCTTTTATTTAAAAGAGTTATTTTTTTACCAGTTTCCAAAAATTTTGCAAACAAAGATGGATAGGCAACAGAAAACGCCAATATCATTTTCTCATTCAAATTGTCTGGATCTACCTTTGGCAGAATTACTTTTTTTTCACCAGAAAGATTAGAATACTGCTTATTCATCCTTTTTTTAAATTCTTCTAAATAAAATTTTTTAATACTTTCACTTTTAACCTTATTCATTTCATTTAAAATTAACTGTTCTAATCCAGCTTTTTGTTCCGGCGTAGTAATATTTTTATCCGATGTAAAATACATCCATAATATATCAACCAAACTTATACATTTTTTATCCAAAACATCCTTAAATTTTTCACTTCCAAATTTATTCAAAAATTCATCTGGATCTTTTGCTCCCTCTAATAAACAAAATTTCACAGAATATCCTGGCTTTAAAATAGGAAGCACGCGAAGCGCCGCCCTAATACTTGCCATCCTTCCTGCATTATCAGAATCGAAACAAAGTATCGGTTCCACGGCCAATTTCCACATAAGTTCTATCTGCATTTCGGTAAGTGCTGTCCCAAGTGGAGCAACCGCCATATTAAACCCAAATTTATGAAGACTTATACAATCCATATATCCTTCTGTTGCTATCACCATTTTATTTTCTATTGCAGAAATTCTCGCCTGTGCCAATCCATATAAATTCCTACCTTTTGAAAAAATAACCGATTCTGGTGAATTAAGGTATTTTGGGAAATTATCATCTTTTACTATTATACGACCACCAAATGCAATAACACGCCCCCTTGAATCAGTTATCGGAAACAAAACCCTATCCCTAAAATAATCGTACGGTTTACCAGTTCTATTACTAATCCTACAAAGTCCTGCCTTTACCATTAAATCAACTGGAATATCTTTATCCTTTAAATATTGATATAATTTATCTATACCTTTTGGTGCATAACATAAATGGAAATTAGAAATTATTTCATCTGATAATTGTCTACTTTTAAAATAATTAATTCCATCTATACCTTTATCACTATGTAACTGTTTTTCATAAAATTCCAAGGCCAATCTAAACACTTCATATAAATCATGAGATTCCTTATCTTTTTTTTTCTGTTCTTCTGTTACAACGGGAATTTCTATACCAAAATCCTGACAAATTTTTTCAACTGCCTCTATAAATGATAAATGCAAAAATTGCATTATAAAAGAAACTATATCCCCATGCGCACCACACCCAAAACAATGATAAAAATTTTTATCTTCTACCACAGAAAAGGATGCAGTTTTCTCATTATGAAACGGACAACAACCCCAACTATTATTACCCTTTTTAACCAACGAAATATATTTAGAAACCAAATCTACAATAGAAACTCTATCACGAAGTAACTCTAAAAACGCCTTATCAACTACCATACCTAAACCCTTTACAGGAACAGGATATAATCTAAAACCCAAAAATCAAAACAAAATTTCAAAATGAAACTATATATTGTTATCTACTTCCATCCTGGAACCCAATTGGTGCCACCAGTAACTTTATCACATATGGTACGAAGTTTACCATTACGTCCAACTACAACACTATTCATCCACCATTCACATCCTAAATTGCCAACTCTACATTTTTCATGTGTATCATATGCACAATACCAATCTCCTCCACCATCTTGTGATGTCCAATTACTACTACAGTATAGGTTTTTATTACAATATTCTTTAGGATTTAAATCTATTCTATCATAATCTCTTGCATAACCAAAATATATACGTCTAATTCCACCACCTATCCTCTTACACTCGCCCTTACCTTCCTCATTCTGATAGTAGCCATCATCACACTCATACTTATGACCTCCCGTACAATAATGACCTCTCGGACATGCCTTACAACTGGTACTACCTTCACTATCCGTATACCATCCGGAAGTACAAGTTTTACATTCGGCTTGACCATTATTATCATTATACTTTCCTATTTCACACTTTCTTCTTACTCCTGTTTTGCAATAACTTCCTTTTGGGCATATGTTACAGCTTTTTGCTCCTGTTGTATCTGTATAATAACCACTCATACAGGTTTTATATGAACTGCTTCCTTCTGTATCTACATATCCTCCTATAGGACTAGGTTTACAAACAGTACTTCCTTCCTCATCTGTATAATAACCTTTTGAACAACTCTTACAACTGGTTGCTCCTGTTACATTATTATATTTACCTTTTGAACATTTATATTGTTCTCCATTCAAACAATAATGACCTGTACTACAGCTATTACAACTACTACCTGTACTATAAGTCCCAGATTTACAAATCTTACATCCTGTTTTATCGGCATTAGGGACCATACCATCGGAACATGATATTTTTGCTCCTCCTACACAATAATATCCACTTGAGCAATCAACACATTCGCTACCACTCACCATTTGTCCAGGTTTACATATAACAAGTTCACATCCACTTTTAGAATAGTTTACCTTATGTCCTTCTGGGCAGAACCTACAGGTTGATGCACTACCTCCTGGACTATAAGTATTTTCTCCACATTCAAGACATTTTCTACCATCCCTATAATATCCAGGGCTACATACTAAAGGCATACATTGTGACTTATGTTTACTAACAACACTACCTCTTGGACAATAACTACACTGCTTCACACCTCCTACACTATAATAATTCTCAGCACATTCAATACATTTACCATCTTCTCCATAAGTCCCAGGAGGGCAAGGTTCACACCCACTTTTATTTCCTTTAGTAATATACCCATCTGGACAATAACTACAGAAGGTTACACCTCCTAAACTATAATAACTCTCAGGACATTTAATACATTCATTATATTTTTCATAAGTCCCAGGAGGGCAAGGTTCACACCCACTTTTATTTCCTTTAGTAATATACCCACCTGGACAATAACTACAGAAGGTTACACCTCCTACACTATACTCATTCTCAGCACATGATAAACAACTATAAATACTCTGATAAGTCCCTGCCGGACATGGCTTACAAGCATTTTTATTTTCATTAGGCACATGTCCATCTGGACAATATTTACAATATGAACTACCTCTATAACTATACTTACCCTCAGGACATGATCTACAGCTATCACCATCTTGATAAGTACCTGATGGACATGGATTACAACCAGTTTTATCTTTATTAGTCACATATCCATATGGACACTCTTTACAATATGAACTACCTACATCACTATACTGACCATCAGGACATGATCTACAGCTATCACCATCTTGATAGGTCCCTGCCGGACAGGCTACACACTGATAAAATATCTGTCCATTTACTTTATAACTTCCTACACCAATCCAACATAATATGAAAACTATTAATCTACTCATTATAAACCTATCAACTATATTATTCATAAACATCTACCCTCCTATTATTTTTATATCTTAATTAACTAT